>JADHNI010000030.1 GCA_016779585.1 Pseudomonadales bacterium | reverse complement strand
GGACCGCGATGGTAGTGATCGACCGAGAGGCGGAGGGTTTGTCTATCGAACGGGAGTTTTCTTCGCTGGATGGTGGCAGTCACGTGGCGATGAGATTCACGGACGTGCAAGTCCCTGCCGACAGCGTCATCGGAAAACTCGGTGAAGGTCTCCCGAGGGCGCTTACGAACATCGGCAATGTGCGAATGATGGTTTCTGCGCAGGCCACGGGTATGTGCATGTGGGTGCTGGATTATATTGAAGAACATCTGAAGGCGCCCCATCGAAGTGGCTCGCCACTCGGGGACAGGGAAGGTGTTCGGCTGCGTTACGCAGACATGCGTATGAAGACTTTTGTTGCGAGAAGTGCGCTTTATCGAACCGCCCGCCTGGTGGACAGCGGGGAAAACTCAGTTAACGAAACTGCCATGACCAAGGTTTTCACTTCAGAAACCGCGGGAGAGGTTGTTGATATGGGCGTGCAGCTGTTTGGCGGCCAGGCACTGGTGGATGGTCATCCTCTTGCCCGACTGTATCGCCAGGTGAGGGCGCTCCGATTTGTTGAAGGTGCCAGCGACCTGCTGAGGTTGAATGTTGCAAAGGGGCGCCTGGAGCTGGGCAAAGGGACTGTCTGAGGGTTCAGTCACGCTTTCCTTCGTTGCTGGTGTCCAGGTAACGCTCGCACTGCCATCCCCAGTTCTCGAGTTTCCCGGCGAGGAAGGCGGCTTTCTCTTCGCAGTAGCCCGGGGTGGCGGCGGCGCTCCAGGGATACTCAGTGGCACCATCCTCGGCGGGTTTGTGGTAGCGCACCTTGCAGGGGACTTTCCACCCCTGGTGCTCATACTCAACGCTGATACTTCTTACCAGGTCGTTGGAGGTGCAGACATATTCATCTGCAAAGGCAGGAAAGTAGCAGGCAATGAGCGAAAAAAATGCAAACAGTCTGAACATACTGGATGGGTCCAATTGTTTTCAGTTTAGTTTATGCATTGAGTCCTGTGATTTCACCCTACGGTCGGTAAGTGAAATGTGAGTAACCGGGTCTCAGCGCGCGGTGTGCAAGTCGGGCCCATCGGCAAAGATTTTCGCGGGTATCGCGCGGGTCGATGATCTCCTCAATTTCAAAATACTCGGCGGACCGAAAGGGAGAGCGTAGCTTGTTCAGACGATCCTTGATCATTGCCAGGTGACTATCGTAGTCCTCAACCTCAGCCAGTTCCGCTTTATAGGCAACTTCGATGCCGCCCTCGATGGGTAGTGATCCCCAGTCACCGGAAGGCCATGAAAACCTGAAGTGTTCACTGCCCGGTTTTGTATTAGCTGCACCCGCAACACCAAAAGCTTTTCTGACAACCACGCTGCAAAAGGGTACGGTTGCCTGGCCCAACGTCGCCAGAGCCTGGGAGCCGAACCGGATGGTGGAGGTCTCTTCTGACTGTTTCCCGATAAGAAAACCCGGGCAGTCAACGAGATGTACCAGGGGAAGATGAAATGTTGAGGCGAGATCGCAGTGTCGTATCAGCTTGCGGCAGGAATCTGCTGTCCAGGCGCCGCCATAAATCATTGGGTCCTCAGCAAACACGGCGACGGGCACGCCATCGAGACGGGCGAGACCGGTAATGACGGACTTGCCCCATTTGCGGCCCATCTCGAAAAAGGAACCCTTGTCGCACACGGCTTCAATAACAGGACGCATCTTGTACACCTTTCTCGGGTCGTTAGGAATAATGTCAGCCAGGAATTCTTCGCGGCGCGTGACGGGGTCATCGCTGGCAATACGGTTTGGAACCTGGTCTACGTTCTCCGGCAGGTAGGACAGGAACTTCTTTGCCATCTCGAAGGCTTCTTCTTCTGACACGGCCTCATCATCGATTGCGCCGTTTCGTGTATGGATTTTGCTGGATCCGAGTTCCTCCTTGCTGACATCCCCAAGACTTGCCCAGTCCACCAGTGCAGGACCCGCGATCATCATTTGCGCGGTGTCTTTGACAATCACCGAATAGTGCGAGGTTGCCACGCGTGCTGCGCCGATTCCCGCGACACTGCCGAGAGCCAGGGAAACGGATGGGGCGACTGACAGGTGCTTAACGATCATGTCCCATCCGGCGACTTTGGGAATATAGGTTCGACCGGCTGTTTCAATGGTTTTGACGGAACCCCCGCCTCCCATCCCATCTACCAGCCTGATATGCGGGAGTTTCAGTTCCAGGGCCAGACCCTCAGCCTGCAGGCGCTTTGCGCCGATCGAGGCATCTGCCGAGCCGCCGCGCACAGTAAAATCATCACCGGACGCAATCACGGGCCGGCCGTTGATCTCTGCCGTCCCGAAGACAAAGTTCGAGGGCGTGAAGTCTTTCAGGTCACCATTTTCGTCATACTCACCAACCCCGGCGAGCTTGCCGATTTCGTGGAAGCTCTCGCTATCGGTAATCGCAGTTATGCGCTCGCGGATCGTGAGCTTTCCGAACTCGTGTTGTCGGGCTACCTTTTCGTCGCCGCCCATCCGCTCGCTTAATTCTGAACGGGTTTTCAGTTCTGATAATTCTTTTTCCCACGACATGATTCAACACACTGGCATTTCGATACTTATCCGATCATAGCAATTTCGATACACTGCTGCCCCGGCATGAGTGCGAACAACAAACCATGCCGACCATGCCCTCAGCAAACAAGGACCAACATGAAGAACGCCTACGAAGAGCTTACCGATCATTTCTGCAAGATCGGTGACCTGCAACACGTCTATGCCATTACCAGTTGGGATGAGGCAGCCATGATGCCTTCCGGGGGTGGGGAGGCCAGGGGAAAGGCGCTCGCTACCCTCGGAGTGATGATCCATGAGTTGACGGTTTCCAGTGAAATCGGTGATTGGCTGGATACCTGTTCCAACCTTGAACTTGACGAGTGGCAGCAGGCCAACCTGCGGGAAATCCGGCGCGAATATGAAAGCGCCACCTGCCTGCCTTCAGCGCTGGTCAGGGAAAGTTCACTGGCTGCTTCCAAGTGTGAACAGGCGTGGCGTTCTGCGCGTGAAGACAATGACTGGAACAGGATCAAGCCGCTGCTGGAAGACGTGGTTGCCTGGGCGCGTGAAAGTGCCACAGTCAGGAGCGAGAAGACAGGGCTCGGCAAATACGATTCCTTGCTCGAAACTTTTGAGCCAGGCATGCGCTCTGCGAAAGTCGATGAATTGTTCGCAGGTCTCAAGACTTTCCTGCCGGAATTTGCGGAACAGGTGATTGCAGAGCAGGCCTGTCGCGAAACGTATTCCCCGGGTGATCACTTTCCTGTGGACAGGCAGCGTGACCTTGGGTTGAAAGTCATGCAGGTGCTCGGTTTCGATTTTGAACACGGTCGCCTCGATGTTTCACACCACCCTTTTTGTGGTGGCGTAAAAGAAGACGTCCGGATCACAACTCGTTACACCACTGACAATTTCTTTGAATCGCTGATGGCAGTCATCCATGAAACCGGCCACGCCATGTACGAGCAGGGCAGGCCTGAAGGCTGGGACGGCCAACCGGTAGGTGTGGCACGGAGTATGGGGGTGCATGAAAGCCAGTCGCTCATGATGGAAATGCAGGCTGGTCGATCAAAAGAATTCATCAGTTTCCTCGCGCCTGTCATACGTGAAGTCTTTGGTGCCTCTGGCAGTGATCCAGCGTGGTCAGCGGAAAACCTGCATCACCTTTACGTACGCGTGGAGCGAGGCCTGATCCGAGTGGATGCGGACGAGGTGACCTATCCGCTGCATGTCATCCTGCGCTACGAAATTGAGAAGGCGTTAATAGAGGGAGAGGTTGAAGTCACGCACATTCCGGACCTCTGGGATGAAAAAATGATGACTTACCTGAAGCGTGACACCCGTGGTGATTACAAGGACGGTTGCCTGCAGGATGTGCACTGGCACGCTGGTCTTTTCGGTTATTTCCCAACCTATACTCTTGGCGCCATGATGGCTGCACAACAATTTGCCGCGGCAAAAAGAGAGATGCCGGATATCCTGGATCAGCTAAGCCAGGGTAACGTCGGAGATCTTCTCGGCTGGGTGAGAAAAAATATTCACCAGCGCGCCAGCCTTTACACCGTCAGCGACCTGATGACGAAGGCGACTGGCGAAGATCTTAATGAACAGTTCTTTGTTGAGCACCTGAAGGCGCGTTACCTGCCTGGTTGAGGACCAGGGTTTGGGGTCAGAAAGATCCCTGGCTTCGAAACGCGCGGGACCCGCCGGTTTTTCCTTCGGTTCTTCCTTCTTGGGAGGAGGCGGCTGTGGAATGGGTTCTATGTCCTTAGCCCCGAAGGTAGCCCTGCCGGCTGAACCGGCACCCTGCCTTTCAGCCAGTTTGCGGCGGATTTCTTCAGGACTCTGGGCGATTGTTTTCGGTGGCTCCTTCCCGGCAGGCGCTACCGGAGTGGTCGGCGCAATCGTACTGGAAAGATCTTTTGCGCCAAAGCTTGCCCGGCCGGCAGCACCTGATTGCGCTGCCTGGCGCTCTGCGAGTTTGCGCCGAATCTCTTCAGGGCTCTGGGCAATCTCTTTAGGCTTTATTGGTTTTACCGGGGTTGCCTGAGAAACAGGCGCAATGGTGCCGGACAATTCTCGTGCAGCAAACTGGGATGCGCCGCTTCCCGAGATTTTTCCCTGGAGTTTGCTGCGTATTTCCTCTGGCGACTGGGCACGTCGTTCACGTGCCTTCTCCTGTTCGTGGTCAAGATCCCGGGAGGTGAACTGTGCACGTTCCCTGGCAATCTCGTCGATGGTTCTTCCTTCTACCACGTGGATCGCAACAACCTCGTCGAGGATCGCGAGCCAGGGTGCGGCATAGTGTTCCTCTGTTCCAAACTCGCTGTCGCCTTCGGCACGATTCTGGTTTTCACTGATGGTCAGGAAAACCGTTGGCAGCTTTCGAACCAGGAGATTGCGAACAATCTTCATTCTCCCTTCGACCCATTCCTGTTCAAAAGACTTCAATGAAAGGTTCGACCAGTCCTTGCTGTCACCTTCAAGTTCAGCGACGAGTTTGCGATAAAAATCCTTCATCTCATTGTGGATGGGGGGATCCAGATCACTGTAATCGGAGTCTTCATTAAGCAGGCGGAGACGCTGCAATTCATAGAGCAGGGCGTTTTCCAGGTTGATCAGATCCTGGTCAATGCGTTTTAGTTTTTCGTCCATCTTTGAGCGGTCAGTCAGACAGGTCCTGGGTCACGGCGCGGAGAATTTGCCGACAGGAAATCTGACCAATGAGTTTTCCATCTTTTATTACGGGTCTGCGCCTTCGCTTGTTTTCGAGCATTGAAGTCGCGACCTGAATGATATCATCACCCGCATCAGCAACTTCAACATCAGTGGTCATGATATCGCCCACCAGTGCGCCGCCCGGGTCACTGCCGTTGTAAACGCTGGTGACCATCGCGCGCAGGCAGTCCAGTTCTGAAAGTACGCCTATCAATTTACCGTCCGCATCAACCACCGAAGCGCCAGAGGCCTTGTTCTTCAGGATTGCCTCGGAGGCTTCATAGACATTCATGTCTGCGGTTACGCGCACATCCTGTTCTGCGAGATAACGTTCTATGCCGTTTGCCACCTGAGAATTTTCCTTCTTTTTAACTGTCGAGAAACGCGCTTTTTCGGAGTTTGAGCTATCTCCGGAATGGATACAAGTGAAGCTAAAGTCGTTCCCAGAGCTTGTCAAAGCTGATTTTCATGGCACTGCTGATGCCGTCGGAATCAAGGATCACCACCGTCTGGTAGTCACCCCCGACGAGGGAAATCATGGCGCATTTGGAGCCATAGATAGCGACGTATGATGCCGCCTGCTCGCCGGTGCTGTCTTCGATCCACTTGCGATTGGACAGTGGAGCATCCTCGCCACCTTCACCAATCGCGATAACATTAACGTGAATACCTGCCTTGACCCTGGCATTCGTGAATCCCGGGAAAGGGCGGTACAGGTACTTCCTGATATGGCGGGACGAGTAGACCCTGTAGCTTTTTTCTTCGCTGTTACCGACTGTTTCCAGGATGTCGCGCAGCAGGTACTCCACGCCTTCGTCTCCCTCGTAGTGAAACACCCGGGTCTGGCTGACATCGGGCATGATCTGCTTCAGGTCGGGCAGAATGTCATGCTCGAGCCGGTCGGCCGCTTTCGTGGTCTGCTTTTCGACCCGCCGTGCCCGCCTGACCAGCACTTCCGGGGGTTCCGCGCAAAAGAACCGGCGTTTACCCTGCGGAAAGTAGGTTACCAGCGACATGGTGCGCAGGCGTTTCAGTTCCTCGTAAACGGTGCCACGGTTGATACCAACGGCAGCGGCAATGTCCCGGATGGAGCTGGGGCCAAGTTTCAGCAGGGCGAGATAGATATTGGTCTGGCGATTGCTGATGCCCAGTTCGGCGAGGGTCTCGTGAATAATCATGTCAATAAATTGTGAGACAAATAGACAGGCTGGAATTTATACCTTAGTGGCAAGGCCTGTGCTATCCAGAATCAGTCAAACTTTTTATGACATTCTGCCCTTGTCAAACTTGGTATACTGCGCAGCATGAATGCCCCGGCCTTGTCTGATCTGGAAAACGCAGCTTTTGAGCGAGATGGTTACCTCGTTCGCAGGGGGCTAGCGCCGGAAGCATTGCGTCACCAGATGCAGCGCATAGCCGGGGAACACCTCGAACAGCTCATTGCGCCGATTGAATATGAAATCGACGTACAGTACCCGGGAGCCCCGGCAAATGCTGATGCCCCCGGAGCAAGAACCTCGCGTCGCCTACTCCAGGCTTACGCGAGACATGAAGTCTTCCGGTCCTGGGCAACCTCGTCGGACATTGGTGTTACGCTGAAAGCGCTTTTTGGATCCGGGCAGGATCCGATGCTCTCGCAGTGTCATCACAACTGCATTATGACGAAAGCACCTGGTTACAGCAGCGTTACATTATGGCACCAGGATAATCGCTACTGGTCCTTCGATTATGAGAACCTGATCAGTGTCTGGATGGCGCTGGGAACTGAAGATCGGCAGAATGGCTGCCTTCGGGTCATACCGGGTTCACACAAGCTCACCCTGGATTCAGGTCGATTTGATGCGGCTCTGTTCCTCAGGCCCGACCTGCCGGAGAACAAGGCGCTGATTGGTCAGGCTGAAGTTGTAGAACTTTCACCAGGTGATGTGTTGTTCTTCCATAGCCGGCTTTTTCATGCGGCGGGACGTAATCTTTCTGATGAAACCAAGTTGTCCGTGGTATTCACCTATCACGAGTCAGGAAACCACCCGATTCACGATACGCGCTCCGCCAGGTTCCCTTCAATCAGGCTTTGATTCAGCGGTTCAGGCAGGTAGCTCAAGCAACGACATAAACTCCTCGAGAATTGTTCCCCTGGAATTTCCCTTGCGCCAGGCAAACCCCACATCTCGGTAGAAAAGATCCCTGGGTAGGGGGGTGGTCCTGATCTTTCGATTGGCGAGCAGGCCGAGCGCCATATCCGGAATCAGGGTAACCCCAAGATCATTTTCCACCATCTGGATCAGCATCTGCAGGCTGTTCGCGCCAAAGGTGTGAATTTTCTTGTGGTTCTTGAGGCGACAACCTGCCAGCGCGTGATCTCTGAGACAGTGACCGTCATCAAGCAGAAGGAGGCTCTCATCGGGCAGGGCGTCAAAATCCGGTACCTCATCGGTCACGAGTTTGCTGCCCTCACGGAAAGCCAGGTGGAAGCCCTCCCGGAAACAGATGCGTGTTTCGACCCGACCTACATCGTAGGGTAGTGCCAGCAGTGCCAGATCTAGCCGGTTATCCAGTAATTCCTCGATCAGGTTGGCCGTGGTGTTTTCCCGTATATAAAGTTGCAGGCCCGGGTAGGATTCCTGCAGCGCATAGGCATAGTTGCCGACAATGTAAGGTGCGATGGTCGGAATGGCGCCCAGCTTGACCGGCAGGGCAAGAGGATCAGTAAATCCTCGTGCTTCTGTCACAAGGTCCTCTGCCTGCATGATAATGTAGCGTGCACGATCAGCAATCTGCTCACCGGCAGGTGTGAAAGCGACACTTCGATTGGTGCGTTCAACCAGGGTGATGCCAAGTGTGGTTTCCAGTTCCCGGATACCGGTGGAAAGTGTTGATTGCGTGACATTAAGTTCTGCCGCTGCGCGGCCGAAGTGGAGCTGTTCCTGGAGTGCAACGAGATATTGCAGTTGTCTGATCGGTGGCAGGTGCATAAGTTGATGATATATGAGAATGGTTAGTGAAAGTATGGAAGAAACAATATGGACGTAACAGTATGAACGGTGCAGAGAACCTGATCCGATCCCTGGTTAATGCCGGGGTTAATGTTTGTTTCGCCAACCCGGGTACGTCGGAAATGCACCTGGTGCAGGCGATTGATGCGGTGCCTGAAATGCGCGGCGTGCTTTGCCTGTTTGAGGGAGTCTGCACCGGGGCAGCTGACGGATATGGCCGTATGACTGGCAAACCCGCCACAACCCTGCTTCACCTCGGCCCCGGGCTGGGTAACGGCATTGCCAACCTGCACAATGCGCGGCGTGCATCGACACCGATTATTAACCTGATCGGTAACCATGCGCTTTACCACGTTGAGCACGATGCTCCGCTCACATCGGATATCGATACCCTGGCCAGGAATGTTTCCAGCTGGATCAAGTCCGACTCAACCGCTGACTCCCTGTCAGCTGATGGTATGGCTGCATTGCGCGCGGCCCTGACACCAACACCCGGCTCCAGGGGGCAGGTTGCCACCATGATCATTCCTGCTGATGCCTGCTGGACAGAAACTCAGGCGTTGTCACCTGCGCCTCTTGCACCCGTTCGGGAGAGCGTGGATGACAAGGTTGTTTCGGATGCTGCTGATTTTCTGGATGGTGAAACCCTGCTGTTGCTTGATCATGACGGTCTGACAGTCCCGGCAAGGATTGCAGCCGCGAGGATTGCAGCAAAAACCGGTTGTCGTGTTTCTTTGTCCACTTTCCCGGCGCGTGTTGACGGTGGTGCTGGTATGCCCGTTACTGAGCGGCTGCCTTATTTCCCCGAACAGGTGCTGGGAGCGTTGAAAGGGGTGAAAAAAATTGTGCTGGCCGGCGCCGAGGTTCCTGTCAGTTTCTTTGCCTACCCGGCGACACCCAGTGTCCTGCTGCCGGAAGACTGTGAGGTCATGACCCTGGCACGGGTTGAACAGGACACAACCGGTGCGCTCGAAGCGCTTGCCGATCTGATGAATGCGCCTTCAGAGTATTCGAGATACGAAAAGTCTGAGCTGGAACTTCCTGATGGCAAGGCCACAACACGCTCAGTCGCAACCTCGATTGCCATGCTGATGCCCGAAGGCACCATCGTATGTGGCGACAGCGGTGGTGGTGGAGCTGCTTTTGGTCCGGCGCAGTCTGCGAACCCGAACAGCTGGCTGAACCTGACGGGTGGCTCCATCGGCCAGGGTGGTCCGGCTGCCATCGGCGCCGCGGTTGCCTGCCCGGACAGGCAGGTACTGGCGCTCCTGGGGGACGGCGCATCCATGTATACCAACCAGGCTTTCTGGACACAGGCGAGGGAAGGGCTGAATGTCACCACCGTCATCTTTAATAATAGCCGTTACGGCATTCTCGAAACCGAGTACCTGCGCCTGGGTGTGAATGAGATTGGTGAACGAGCGGCAGACCTGTTTGATCTCAGCCGTCCCGAGATTGATTTCGCTGCTTTGGCTGGCAGTATGGGTGTGCCTTCGGTATGTGTGGATTCCGCAGTCGATTTCTATACGGCGCTGGGTCGAAGTTTTGGGGAAGATGGGCCGTCCCTCATTGAAGTCAGGTTGTGATGCCCGTCACGGATTCGGTAAATGTCTGTTTTTAAAAGCGAATCTGCAGGCTATATTTGATTCAATTCTAGAGAAATTTAAGTATAGTTAATGCAATCTGTACTGAAGGGAGTTGGTCCGGGTAGGATAAGCTTCCATAGAACTATCATCTGTGTCCTGGCTGTAGCGGGTTCGATTACCTGCGGCTCAGTTTTCGCGGCGTTTTCAGAATCCTCTCTGAGCAACAGCATTGTTTCCGTGCAGGTCACTCGCGGTCGCGATGTGGCGCGGCAGACCAGCGGCTTTGTCGTCCAGGCTGACCGTTTTAATGGCTATATAGTAACGAATGCAGAAGCTGTGGCCGGCGCGGATTCATTGACGGTGACAGTTCCGGGTACCGGTGGCCGTCTGGTGGCCCAGGTCGTCAGGTCGGATCTGTCCAATGATTATGCGCTGCTGAAAGTCAACGGACTCGACTTGCCTGCGCTGGAGTTTGCCAGACAGGAACCCTCCTCGGGCGAAGTGGTCTGGACCGCAGCCAAAGTCAGTGGCAGTGAAAAAGTTTCCCTGAGTAAAGGTCTTCTCCGCACGGGATTTAAGCTCGCACACGACCAGACCGGCTGGTACCAGCACACCGCCAGCAATCCTTCCACCGGTGGTTCGGTTCTGCTCAACGAATGCGGACATGTTCTTGGTCTCAATTTTCTTAATCCGGCCGGTGATGGCAGTATCCGCGCAGTTGACATGAGCACCATGTATGAATTGTTGGCGCAGCAGAACATTAAGCCGACTGTTACATCCAGCGAGTGCGTCTCCGAGGTTGTCGAGGCGCGGGAGAAGGCAGAAGCCGCTTCGGAAGAAGCACGACAGGCGCAGAGTGAAGCTATTCGTGCCCAGGAAGTTGCCCGCGAACTGGAGAAAGAGCTTAACGCCTCGAAGCGTTCCAACGATGGATTGCTTCGCCAGACTGAAATTGCGAGGCAGCGAGCTGACGAGGCCATCGCTGCAGCGGAACGTGCCAAGGCCAGGGCGGATAACACGCAGCGTGAACTCGAAGAGAAAACGCTCGTATTGCGCGAGGAAACCCAGGCCTTGTTGAAAGCATTTGAAGAGGAAAGGGTGCAGGCGGAGGCGAGATTCCAGGATCTGCTGCAGAGCCAGCAGGAATCTGCTGAATCACGTGAACGCACTCTCCTGGGATTCTCTGGTGCCCTGATTATTGTGATCGGGTTTGTGCTTTTCCTTGGCAGGGTAAGGAACAGTGGTGGCGCTCCCCCCGGACCGTGATTTCCAGTCGTCTCTCCTCTGGTGTGGAGCATGTCGGCGAGAGTTCCGGCAAGACCGAAATGCATCGCCAGGAACTGGCCGAGTATGTACTCGACGGCAGGGACGATGACGGTATTCGCTATCTGCTGCGCATTTCCGGAGATCAACTCGTTAAGAACTCAGATGGAGTCATTATTGGCCGCAATCCGAAGGATTCTCCCTACATTATTAATCATGCGGATGTCTCCCGTAAGCATGCGCGGATCAAGGTCGAGAATAACCGTGTATTTATTGAGGATTTAGGGTCCACCAACGGTACTTCTGTCAACGGCCAGTCAATCGATGACAAGGGGCTGGTTTCTGTCAGCAGCGGCGACCAGATCATTATTGGTTCTGTTGTGATGAAACTCCGGGTGATGGAGGGTTAAAATCCTTCACAATCAGAAGGGTCAGGTTGTTCAAACACCTGTTTTCCCTGTAAAATTCCCGTTAAGAAGATTCGGCAGCCAGCCGGAAATGGCCACGCAACCCGCGTGCTTTTTTTTGACCTGCTGATTTTTTTTGGACTCCAGTCCATTTTTTTTCAGATACGCAAATGAGGGATCAGATTTAATGTCTGCAGTTGAAGAAATGAGCGGTCAAGAAGGTGCTAACCAGATCGCTGATGTGGTTGTCCGGTTTGCAGGAGATTCTGGTGACGGTATGCAGCTCACCGGTAGTAACTTCACGGAAGCAACCGCGCTTTATGGGAATGACCTTGCAACCTTTCCCGATTTTCCGGCAGAGATTCGTGCACCTGCAGGTGCTACATTCGGTGTGTCGGCTTTCCAGATTTATTTTGGTTCCGATGAGGTAAGCACCGCGGGTGACCAGGTTGATGTGCTGATTGCCATGAACCCTGCGGCGTTGATCACGAATCTCAAGGACCTTGTTCCTGGCGGCCTGGTGGTTGTTGATGTCGATGCGTTTACCGACAAGAACATGACACGAGCCGGATACAAGGCCAATCCTATTGAAGACGGCTCTCTGGACGCTTATCGCGTTCTGCCGATCGAAATTACCAAACAGGTACTGGAGTCCGTTAAGCCGTTCGGCTTGTCACATAAGTTTGCGGTGCGCTGTAAAAACATGTGGACGCTTGGTCTGGTGATGTGGCTGTTTGATCGTGACCGGACCGTCACGATTGAAAATCTTGAGAAGAAGTTTGCGAACAAGCCGGATATTGCCCAGGCGAACATTGCGGCCCTGAATTCGGGACATGCCTACGGTGAAACGGCTGAGTTGCCAACCGGCGTTGAAGTCTACAGCGTGCCCAAGGCAGAAGTGCCCCCCGGCCTTTATAGGAACACCACCGGCACCGACGCCCTGGCATATGGCCTTATCGCTGGAGGGCAGTTGGCAAATCTTCCGATTACGTTTGCTTCCTATCCTATTACACCGGCGTCCAGTCTCTTGCATACCCTGTCGCAGCAGAAGCAGTTCAATGTGGTGACATTCCAGGCGGAAGATGAAATTGCTGCGGTCTGTGCTGCAATCGGCGCATCGTTTGCCGGCTCGCTGGGTATCACCTCCAGTTCCGGTCCTGGTATTTCCCTCAAGGGTGAAGCCATCTCGCTGGCCAGCGCTACTGAGTTACCCCTGGTGATAGTAAACACCCAGCGCGGCGGTCCATCCACCGGCCTGCCGACAAAAACCGAGCAGTCTGACCTGAACCAGGCCATGTTCGGGCGTCACGGTGACACCATGTTGCCGGTGATTTCGTCATCCACCTCTGTGGATTGTTTTGATGTAGCCATCGAAGCCTGTCGACTGGCGGTTCAGTTCATGACGCCGGTGATCCTGTTGAGCGACGGCTACCTTGCCAATGCCTCGGAACCATGGCTGGTGCCGGACATTAATGACTATGAACCTTTCCCGGTGACCTTCGAAGACAACGCTGAAGGTTTCACACCGGCTAACCGTGATCCTGAAACCCTGGCTCGTGTCTGGGCGAAACCGGGTACACCCGGACTGGAACACCGTATCGGCGGTATCGAAAAGAGTTTTGAAACCGGTGACATCTCCTATGAACCGGAGAATCACCAGAAGATGACCGATGTCCGTAAGGCCAAGATTGATGGTATCGCCCGTTATATTCCTGAGCAGGAGGTGGCCATGGGTGAAGCCAAAGGCAAACTTGCTGTTGTGGGCTGGGGCTCTACCTACGGTGCAATCCACCAGGCGGTCAAACGATGTCGTCGGGAAAATCTCGATGTGTCACATATTCATATCCGATACCTGAATCCATTCCCCGCTAACCTGGGTGACCTGCTCGCGGGTTATGACCAGGTGCTGATTCCCGAGATGAATACCGGGCAGCTTGTGAACATTATCCGCTCGAAGTACCTGATTGATGCAAAACCCCTGAACAAGGTTTCAGGGCAGCCGTTCAAGATCAGTGAAGTTGAATTCGCGATCAAATCGCTGTTGGAGGCATAAAAGATGAATGCACCTCTTGAGAACCTGACTGCCAAGGACTTTTCTTCCGACCAGGAAGTGCGCTGGTGCCCGGGTTGTGGTGACTACGCAATCCTGAAAACGATCCAGAAGACCATGCCGGAACTGGGCGTTGCCCGTGAAAAGCAGGTGTTTGTGTCTGGTATCGGCTGCTCCTCGCGGTTCCCTTACTACATGAATACTTATGGCTTCCATACCATCCATGGGCGTGCGCCGTCTGTTGCAACTGGCGTGAAGCTGTCTAACCCGGAACTGGATGTCTGGGTCGTGACGGGAGACGGTGACGGACTGTCCATTGGCGGTAACCATATGATGCATGTGCTTCGCCGTAACGTGGACCTGCAGTTACTGCTGTTTAACAACGAGATATATGGCCTTACAAAAGGTCAGTATTCACCGACTTCCAAGGTTGGTACAAAGTCTCCGTCAACACCCGACGGTTCGGTGGATATGCCACTTCGTCCTTGTGTTTTTGCGCTGGGTGCTGGCGCCAGGTTTGTTGCAAGAACGATCGATACCGAGGCCAAGCACATGGGTCCGGTGCTCAAGCGTGCACATGCGCACAGGGGCACGTCTTTTGTCGAGATTTACCAGAACTGTCCGGTGTACAACGACGGCATCTTTGACCAGATCAAGGAAAAGAAAACCGCCGCTGATACCAGACTCGTACTGGAGCATGGCAAACCCCTGACCTTCGGCGCAGAAAATGAGAAGGGTATTCGGCTTAACGCACAGACCCTGATGCTTGAAGTTGTCACCATCGGTGAAGATGGTGTCACTGAAGATGACATCGTTGTGCACGACGAAACCAACAAGATCCTGGCGCAGATGCTGGCAGGACTTAAACTGCCCGACTTTCCGGAGCCGATTGGTGTGCTTTACTGTGAAGCCACCGCGCCGAGCTACACCGATGACGTGTATCAGCAGCGAATTGTTGTGAAAGAGCAGAAAGGCGAACCTGATCTGAACGCACTGCTCAGAACTGGTCATACCTGGACAGTTTCCTGACGTCACGCCGCAGGCTGGCCGGGGTCATTGTTTATGTCCTGAAGCGCACTGCTTCAGGCACCCGGGCGCTTTTTTTGAAGCGAAACGATAAGCAGCATCTTGATAGCTGGTGGCCTGTTGCGGGTAAACCGGAACAGGCTGAGACGGGTCGCGAGGCGGCGCTTCGTGAGTTGCAGGAAGAAACCGGCCTTGTTCCGCTCGAGGTTTACGAGTTTGGCATGGAGATTCCTCATGTGAACCCTGATTGTCGACTCGAAACCTTTGTGGCTGTTGTTGATCCGGCCAGTGAAATCCAGCTGAACTATGAACACTCGGACTACCAGTGGGTGGATGGCGAGGGCGCAGTGGCGATTGTTCCCGAACATTCCAGGACGTACCTCAGGCATCTGAAAGAGTGTTTCATGGATTCGGGCAATCTGGTCTAAGCCGGACGAAGCTGCTACCTTTATGCGCTTTCTAGGAACCTCACTGCTTGAAACAGGAGTAACCATTTATGGCACTTCCCAAAATCAACAGGGTCGCACCGGCATTCTCATTACTTAACCAGGATGGATCGAGTGTCTCCTTGAAAGACTTCAAGGGCGAAAAGAACGTTCTCGTCTATTTCTACCCGAAAGCCTTGACGCCCGGATGCACAACGCAGGCCTGCGGTCTCAGGGATAACAAGTCAAAGCTCAGCCGTCAGAAGCTGGTGATTCTGGGAATCAGCCCGGACCCGGTCTCCAGGCTCGCGAAGTTCAGGGAAATAGAGAAACTGAATTTTGACCTCCTCTCGGATGAGGATCACAAGATTGCAGAGAAGTATGGCGTCTGGGGTTTAAAAAAGTTCATGGGCCGGGAATACATGGGTGTCAATCGCATATCTTTCCTGATCGGTACGGACGGCAAGATCAAACACGTGATGGAAAAGGTGAACACCAAGACACATCACGATGACGTGCTGGAACTGGTAAAGGGCCTCAACAAGAAGTAAACAATGATCAAGAAGTTAAGTAGCAGAAGTTAATAGGCAATGGCTGAATTCAACCCAGAAGACAATATTGGAACCATCCCGGTGCAGGAGCGGCACCAGTTTGATGTTGGCAACCTGCAGGCATTCATGGAAAAAAACGTTGAAGGCTTCAGAGGCACCCTGACTGTGGAAGAGTTTGCCGGTGGGCAGTCCAATCCCACTTACCTGCTCAGTGCCGGTGAAATGCAGTACGTTATGCGTCGCAAACCGCCGGGAACTCTGCTCAAGTCAGCCCATGCGGTGGATCGCGAATACCGGGTGATGAGTGCGCTGCAGAATACCAATGTCCCGACGGCAAAAACCTATGCGCTGTGTACGGACGACGACGTTATAGGAACCTGGTTCTATATCATGGAATACCTGGACGGTCGCGTCATCTGGGACAGCACTGGCGGTGTCTATACCCCTCAGGAAAGGGGAGAGTTCTGGGATGCCGCCAACGATGCCCTGGCAAAGCTGCATAGTGTTGATTACGAAGCGGTAGGTCTCTCGGATTTCGGTAAACATGGCGACTACATTGCTCGGCAGCTCAAGCGCTGGTCGGAACAGTACGAATACACCAAAACCGGTGACAATCCGTACATGGACAACCTGATCGACTACCTGCCGAAGAATATTCCTGCCGAGGACAAGACCAGTTGCACCATCGTGCACGGTGACCCGAAGATCGACAACATGATGATGCACAAGGATCGCAATGAGGTGATTGGTATCCTGGACTGGGAACTCAGCACCCTGGGTAACCCCATCAGTGATTTTGCCTACATGTGCATGCGTTACCGGGATTCATTGCGTGGCGTTGACTTGAAGGAACTGGGAATTCCCAGTGAGGAAGACTACATTGCCGCCTATTGCGAGCGAACAGGCCGCTCCAGCATTGAGAACTGGGACTACTACCTGGCGTTTAATATGTTCCGCCTGGCCGCGATCCTGCAGGGTATTGCCAAGCGCGTCCAGGATGGTACGGCGGCGAGTCGTAATGCCGAAGACGCCGGAGCAGGGGCCTATGACCTGTCTAAACTCGCCTGGGCGCAGATCGACCCGTCGGTGAAAATCGACTAGGACGCTCTTCAAAAACCGGTCAGGTCGTCGTCCAGCTGTACACCACAGGAATTCAGTGCGCCTGCCAGCATCCGGTACTGACCACAGGTGAATATCAGGTCCAGCATCTGCTGGGTGCTGTAGGTTCTTGTCAGACCGGCCCAGGTTTCATCCGAGATGTGCACGTCAGTGTGGAGTTCGTCGGCAGCCTTCAGGATGTAGCTTTCGTGCTCATTCCAGACAGGGTCTTCCGCACCGGTCTTGATCCCCTCAATTTCCTCGTCGGAAAGCCCTGCGTCTTTGCCAATTACCTTGTGCTGGCCCCACTCGTAAACGGAGCCGGCCAGCCAGCCCGCGCGCAGGATCGCGATCTCGCGTTCCCTGGGTGAGAGGGTAGATTTGGCGAGAATATGGTTAGCAAAGACAAGCCAGCGCTTCGCCAGTTTCTCGTGATGCGCCAGCGTTCGGAAAATATTCTGGACGTTACCGCGCATCTTCTGCGCACCCAGAGCCTCAAGCTGATCCTCGTTCCAGTTGTCTTCGTGAATGGCAGGGATGCGCGGTGTTTCCATGTTGGGTTTCCTTTATGATGCGAGCAAACAAAGAGGAATCATACATGAGTGAGCTGATCCTGCATCAGTATGCCGAGTCTACGTTTTCGGAAAAGGTAAGAGCGCTTTTGGGATACAAGAATGCGTCCTATCAGCAGGTGGAAACGACCATCATCATGCCTAGGCCACACCTGATGCCACTCACGGGTGGTTATCGTCGTATTCCCGTCATGCAGATTGGTGCGGATGTTTATTGCGATACCGCGATCATGTGTCGTGTGATTGATGACATCTACCCGGAGAACAGTGTTTATCCCGAAGCGCAGCGTGCCGCGGCCGAGGGTTTTGCGCTCTGGACTGACACCTTCTTTTTCCAGGTCGTGGTCGGTGTAGCATTTCAACCGTCAGCTCTCGGCACCGAGCCGCTGTTCAAAGATGAGGAGGCTGCGGCAGCATTCATGGCAGATCGAGCACAGCTGGCAGAAGGAGCCAGCCAGATAGGTATGCCTTTTGAGGCAGCGGAAGCACATTTTCTTTTGCACCTCAGTAATCTGGATCAACAGCTCGCAGCCGTGCCCTTCCTTTTCGGGGACAGCCCTTCGATTGCCGATTTTTCCACCTATCACCTGGTCTGGTTTGTCAGCCAACGGGAAGTTCTACGCCATTATTTTGAGCCGTTCGAAAATCTCATGGCCTGGTATGAAAGAATCCGGGCATTTGGTCATGGTCACGTCCAGACCATCAGTGGGGAGGAAGCGCTTGCCATAGCCGCAGGTGAACAACCGGACGAGATAGAGGACGCGGTCCTGCTGGGAGGCCTTGAAGTGGGTCAGTTGGTCGAAGTGATGCCGATCGACTATGGTTTTCAGCCTGTGGCTGGTGAACTACTTGCTGCCGGGATAGACGAAATCACCATTGCGAGAAACGATGACCAGGCGGGTCGTGTGGTCGTTCACTTCCCGCGGATGGGCTTCCAGGTTAACTCGGCTTAACAGGAGAGATTGAATGGCGCGGCTTGATAAGAAAGTAGCAATTATTACTGGTGGTGCCGGAGGCATCGGCAAGGTAGCGGGCAAGATGTTTGCCGATGAGGGTGCCGATGTGCTCCTGGTGGATATTGATGAAGCGATGCTGCAGCAGGCCTGTGAGGAAGCAGGGAGTAATCGGGTCAGTTACCTGGTTGCGGACGTAACTACACTTGAAGGTAACCAGGCCATGGTGGACGCAGCGACGGAACGCTATGGTGGGGTTGATATCTTCCTGGCCAACGCGGGTATTGAAGGTGATGTGGCCAGTATTCTCGACTACGAAGAGGCCCGGTTTGACCAGGTCATGAGCGTCAACGTGAAAGGTCCTTTTCTCGCGATGAAAGCTGTTGTTCCGGCAATGCAGGCCCGGGGCGGAGGCAGTTTTGTCATTACCTCCAGTGTTGCCGGGCTTAAAGGCACGCCACGACTTTCGGCCTATGGCACGAGCAAACATGCAGTGATCGGGTTGATGCGCAGTGCCGCCAGGGAGTTTGCTGATTACGGCATCCGGGTTAACACGGTGAATCCATCACCCGTTGAAACCCGGATGATGCGCAGCATTGAATCGGGAATCTCACCGGAGTCGCAGGAAAAAGCCAAGGCACGTATGGTCGATGCCATCCCTTTGAAGCGCTACGCAGAGGCAGAAGACATTGCAAAACTGATGCTGTTTCTTGCCAGTGATGACAGTGAGTTTATTACGGGTTCTGTCTACTCTGTTGACGGCGGTTCTAACGCCTAGTTCACTACCAGTGCGGCCAGTTGCCCCACGTGCTGGTCTTCGATGCCATGGGCCTTAAGTGCTCTGTTCAGTTCCATCAGGTACTCCACGTTTGAACCGCTGGGCCCGTGGGATTTCATGATGCGGTCGGCGATCTGCTGCAGGGGTTCTTCGGGGATAAAAGAAGGATTGTTTTCATCCGCATGATAGACAATCCCCGGCTCGGTTCGATCCCTGAAATGTATATCGATGGTAACGCGCTCGTAGCCATTCTTTTCTCGGTAGTCCAGTTCTTCAACGATCTGGTCCAGTTGATCGATGGGAAGCCGATAGGCAACGCCATAACAGATGTCTTCCGGTGCGCTGATGAGAGTGACAACCCTGCCAGGATACTCAGGCGTGCCCCGATGGTCCGGTGATGCCTGGCAGAATCGGCGAGCCCAACCCTTGATCCAGGCAGTTTCCCTGACCTCGTAATCGAAGCCGGTTTTCCAGATCAGGGACCCGTATCCAAAAATCCACATGCAGCGAACTCAGGATCCTTTGTTGTTGATCTCGTGAATGTATTTCACGACATCGAGAATGCCGTCTTCCTGATTGTGACCACAGACGAACCTGGCAATAGCCTGCAGATCCTCGTGCCCGTTTCCCATGGCGATGCCATGACCGGCCGCGCTGACCATGGGAACATCGTTAAGCTGGTCACCTACTGTGCAGATATGTTCCGGGTCAATATCAAGATGGCTTCGTAACTGGGTCAGGCCATGCCACTTGTCGACATGCTTTTGTGAGATCTCGCAGTAATAACGGTCCGTCTGCAGATGCGGCACGGTAATCGTGTTGAACTGGTCAGGAAGCTGTTCGTTCACAGCGTTGGCGACGCGTGTGACGTCTTCCTCAGAACCAAAGACACCGGACACGAGAAACTCTGGTGGATGTTCGGTGAGATCGGCTTTGGCACTGTGGTCGCTGTTGTCGTGATAGTAGCTGGCTGTGATCTCGTTCCATTCCGGTATGGCGTCGAGCACAAAATCAGCCCCGCCAAGGTCATGGGCATCGCGCTGCGCAAACAGCGTCAGGCCCAGGTCCCTGACAATCCGGGCCACCGGTGCGACATCGAAGGTTTCGGCATGCAGGGTCTGTTGTTCAGGGCACTTAAGCAGGGCGCCACCATTGCAGACCGCGTAGACATCAAAGCCAAGGTTGTCGATGACATAACGGGTAGAGCGATAACGTCGACCTGTCGCGATGACAACCTCTACATCGTCACCATCGTGCAGTTCCTGCAGGGCGTCTCTTGTGGCGGGTGAAACCTGGTGGTTTTCAATGGCAAGGGTGCCATCCAGGTCCAGTGCAATCATTCGGATCATGGCTCGGCTCAACGTTGGTATCATTGGGACGACGGCATTGTACGCGAATTTGGAAACAGCAGTGGCATTTCAGCAGTTGTACCAGTCCTTTGGACTTAACTTCATCAACACCCTTGCGCGGCTTGGTGACTACCATCACCAGGAGATTGCGTTCGGCCCTGAAGACTCGCAGAGACTGGACTGGTACCAGGTTGATCCGGGCGCCCCGACGGTGATCTTCTACTATGGCGGTAACTGGCGCTCCTATACGAAAGAGACCTATCGTTTTGTTGCAGATACGCTCTGCGGCATGGGCATCAATGTCGCAATCCCTGAATTCAGGAAGTATCCGGACTATCGTTTCACGGACATACTGGCGCGAGTGGTGGAGTCCACGGAACACTTCCTGGAACATCATTGCCCGGACTCTCCGGTGTTCATGATGGGGCACTCGTCCGGTGCCCAACTGGCTGCATTGCTGACTTTGAATCATTCACTGCTGAAAGACCCTGATCGCATCAGGGCTATGATCGGCATGTCCGGGCCCTACGACTTCTATCCGTTTACGGAAGATGACCACTGGGATCTTTTTGGGCCCGAAGAACACTACCCACTTTCCCAGCCGGTGAACTTCGTTCGTGCCGATGCGCCGGAGCTTTACCTGCTTCATGGCGCCGATGACAATCGGGTGCGACGCGGACACTCAAAAAGCCTGATGGAGAAGCAGCAGGCTATGGGTGGCAAGGCCAGTCGTGAGGTTTATGAAGGCATGGGTCATATCGATGCGGTGGTATCCTTTTCACGCATACACCGTCGCAATAGCAAGCTGATCGGTGATATAAAGTCGTTTATCTTTTCACGCGCATAATTTCTATTAACGAGTAAAGGAGGGGATGATGGCTGTATCGGAATCCAGGGTTGATGAGCTTCTGGTGGAGAACAAGGGCAGGGTGGTTGTGATTACCCTTAATCGCCCGGAACGCATGAACGCAATCAGTCACGACATGCTGGAAGAGCTGTCTGCCAAGATGACGGAAGCGAACAAGGACCCCGAGGTTCGCTGCATCGTTCTTACCGGCGCCGGTCGCGGTTTCTGTGCCGGGCTGGACCTTGTGGATGTTGGCCAGGGTGGCATCGGCGGTGGTGGTTCTGAAGAAGGCGGTGGCAGTAATCGTCCAAGACAGCTGTTCGACCTGAGGGATGCACCGATCAATGTCATGTGGAATATCGACAAACCCATTGTGTGTGCCCTGAATGGCGCGGCAGCCGGTTACGGCATGGATGTGGCGCTACTTTGTGATATCCGCGTGGCTGCTGAATCCGCCAAGATGGCGGCGGTGACTGCCAAGCGAAACGTGGTTCCTGAAAGTGGTGGCACCTGGTTGCTGCCCCGCTTGATTGGCTGGGCCAAGGCGGCCGAGCTTTATTACCGGGCCCGGGTGGTTGGGGCTGAAGAGTGCCTGGAACTGGGCCTGGTCAACACGATCGTGCCTGACGACAAGTGTCTGGAAACCGCCATGGAATGGGCTGAAGAGATAGCCGACAATGCGCCGATGGCAGTGCAGACCACCAAGCGCATGATGCGCATGGGGCTGGAAGAATCCTACGACACTGCGGTGGATCACCTGATGGTTCACCTGTCAGGCATGTTCCAGAGTGAAGATTTCCAGGAAGGCGTCAAGGCATTCCTCGAAAAGCGCAAACCGGAATTCACTGGCCGATAGGCCATGATTGCCCATCTATCCTGCCCGGTTCACGGGCAGGGTTTGTATGACATCACCTCAGATGTCTCCCGCACTGTCTCAGAACAGAATGTAACCTCCGGCTTGTGCACCCTGTTTATAAGGCACACTTCAGCCAGTCTGCTGATCCAGGAAAATTATGACCCGTCTGCAAAAGCGGATCTTGAGATGTGGTTGAATCGACTGGTGCCGGAAAATGATCCGGAATATACGCATACCCTTGAAGGTCCGGATGACATGCCGGCACATATCAAAGCAGCGCTCACGGCAACGAGCCTCGCGGTTCCGTTTGAATCAGGAAAACTGTTGCTGGGTACCTGGCAGGGAATATTTCTCTGGGAACACCGGCATCGCGCGGGAACGCGCGATGTGGTGCTTCACCTGGGCTAAGACGCTTTCTTGTAGGGAGGTCGCATCGCAGCGGCAAGCTTCGATACGGTTTTGGACTGGGTGTAAATAGCCTTGGCGTGGCTGAAGTTCTTGAAGCCGTCGTAGCCATGGTATGAGCCCATCCCGCTGGGACCAACGCCGCCGAAAGGCAGGTCTTCCTGCGCAACGTGCATGATCACATCATTGACAGTGACGCCGCCTGACGTGGTGTGCGTAAGTACCTTGTTTTCTTCTGCCTTGTCCTCACCGAAGTAATAAAGGCCGAGAGGGCGATCCTTGCTGTTCACGTAATCCAGGGTTTCCTGCACATCCTTGTATTGTTTAACAGGGAGTACAGGGCCGAAGATTTCATCCTGCATCACCTTCATGTCGTCCGTCGGGTCTAGAACCAGTGTCGGCGGAATCCGGTGGTGCTCCTGCTGCGAGAAATCTTCATCTGCAGGATTAATTGCCACTACATTCGCGCCTTTCTCACGCGCATCATCCAGGTAGCCGTTCAGGCGGTCGTAATGTCGCTCGTTAACGATGCTGGTGTAGTCAGGGTTGTCCTTGATGTCCGGGAACATCTTGGCAACGGAGTTGCGTGCATGCTCAACGAATTCATCCCGGCTGCCTTCCGGCAGCATGACGTAGTCCGGGGCGAGACAGATCTGGCCAGCATTCATGGTTTTACCTGCCATGATGTTGGTAGCCGCCAGCTCCAGGTTGGCAGATTTACCGATAATGACAGGAGACTTGCCTCCGAGTTCCAGTGTGACGGGAACCAGGTTTTCTGCTGCTGCTTTCATCACGTGTTTTGCGATGGATGTAGCGCCAGTGAAAAGCAGATGGTCGAACGGCAATCTTGAGAAGGCGCCACCGACATCAGGGCCGCCGGTGAATACGGCAACCTCTTCGATATCAAACTCCTTCTCGAACAGTTCTTTCATCAGGTCAGAGGTCTGCGCAGTGAATTCAGACGGCTTGATCATGGTGCGGTTGCCCGCGGCAAAGATGCCGGCAAGCGGAGAGAAAGTGAGCTGTACAGGAAAATTCCAGGGGCTGATGCATCCGACGACGCCAAGCGGCTGGTATTCGATGCGCCCACGGGCGCCAAAAATGCCTAGTGGGAACATCACTTTGCGCTTCTCGGCGCGCATCCATTTTCTGAGGTGTTTCTTCGAATGCTCCAGGGGACCGATGGCACCATCAATGTCTGTCAGCTTTGACTGGTCGAGGGAACGATGACCGAAGTCCGCAGCCATGGCTTCGCTCAGCTTGCTGCCGTGCTGCTTCAGGATGTTGATGGCGCGGTCAATGCGGTCAATCCTGGTCTCTGCGTTCACAACACCTTCCGCGATGTGGGCGGCTTTCTGCCGGTCCAGGATTGCCTGCATATCGGCCTGAGTTGGTTCGTTGGACATATGCCCCTCGCATAGGTTGGGTAAACAAAGGGGCGAGTTTAGCAATTTTTGAGGAATGGGGTTAAGAGGTGATGTCATCCGGGGTGATAGAGTACAGGAAAGCATCATGAGCCCTGCCGTGCAGGCTCAGTCGGTTGTGAAGCCTGCCTTCGTAGGTCGCGCCAATGGCTTCCGCGACGCCTCTGCTGCCGGGGTTTTCTACTGACATGACGATCTCTATCCGCTGCAGCCCGAGGTGTTTGATACCAAATCTTGCCAAAGTCCGACCTGCCTCAGTGGCGATGCCTTTGCGAGTGTGCGCACTTGTGATCCAGTAACCCAGGTTGCCAACCGGGTGCTCGTCAATCTGGTTGATGCCGCAGCCACCCAGCAGTTCCTTGCTGCCAGGGTCGAAGATACCAAAGCTGTAGGCGCTGCCCTCACGCCAGTTGGGCAGTATGGTTTTCAACCAGCTCCTGGAATCTTCGATGGAATAGTCGGGGTGACACCAGGGCAGGAACTCGAAAACCTCGGCGATGGATGAGCGGGCAGCTTCGAACAGTTTCTGTTCATCCGCGAGTTCATAACGGCGTACCAGTAGCCTTTCAGTTTCAAAACGTGTGGGAATGGGTTTGGTCAGGTTCAACTGAATTCTTCTTTCCGGTAGGTCAGCACCCTGGTGTCAGCTGACCATTCCCCAGGTGTTAAACCGGCCTTGCGCCTCAGTTCAGAGACGAACAGTTCGGGTGATGGCAGTTGCTCCCAGACTGACGGCAGGTAGGTGGCTTTCCGGTCGTTCTCCATGATGATCAAGCCGTCGACACCCGGTTCCAGTTTGCTAACCAGATCCTCGCGGGATGAAACTTCCAGGGGTTTAGGCTCTGAGAGGATCGAGATGTGAATATCAATCTTCTGGTACTCCTGGTGCGTCAGCGGTTGAAACCTTGGATCCTTGAAGGCTGCCGCCTGGGCGTTATGCGCAACATCAACAACCAGGGGGCGGTGCGCCTGCAGCGAGCCTATGCAGCCACGCAAACGTCCTTCGAGATTTAGCGTTACAAAGGTTGCGCGTTCTAGCTTCAACCGGTCAGGAAAATGATTGAGATTGATGTTGAAGTTTTTCTCACCCTCAAGCGGACTTCGGATGGCTTCGCGCGCCAGTTGCAGGAGGGTCTGTTTTTCGGCGCGCGTCCAGGCGTCGCCTTCAGCCTGGTCTCGCTCAGTAATTTCCCAGGCGCCATAACCGACAACCCTGTCGCGATTGCCGGCAGTGTCACCGGAGTTGCGAACATCGACCATGCTGATGGTGTAGCCACGCTGCTTTGCCAGTTGCAGGAGGCCATTTACCGGTCGACAGCCGCAGGCCTCATTGCCCTCAAGTGTGGCATCAAGGTTGATGATTTTTGCGTTGGTTCGGGCGTCTATAACCTGGGCCCTGTCATAGGGTTCATAGTGCGAAAGATCGCTGCTGATAACCACAAGGGTTTCATCGCCACCCCAGAGCCTATCCAGGAGATCTGCGACTTCTTCTTTTGTTGCATCCCCGACAACAACTGGAATCAGTTTGAAATCGTCAATGACCTGCTGCAGGAATGGCAGGTGCACTTCCAGGCTGTGCTCCTGTTCGTGGGTCTGGTCCATAACCGTTACTGCCGGTAGCTCGCACAGATCAAAGATGGTTTTTGTGTCGAGCGGAATATCGCCCAGCGGTGTGCGGAAGTGTGTATTGCTGGGGATGGCCATACCCCGAAAGGCAACGCGGTGCGATGGCCCAAGCAGGACTACCCGCGTGATACGGTCGTGAGCGGAGACGACCTTCCTGTAGATGTTTCCCGCAACAGGACCTGAATAGACGTATCCTGCGTGGGGTGCAATCAGTGCCTTCGGGCAATCCTCGCCTGAATCACCTTCCAGGCAGGTGTCGATCAGGGAGCTAAGCGCTACCGGGTCATTCGGGTAGAATGTTCGTGCAACGCCAGGTTCTCGAACGGATTCCATGTGGATCACCTGAACTTGTCACAGACATTGTAGGTTCAATGACAGGTGAAACCAATGTCATCGGGCAGAGACATTACAGGCTGGGATTGGGCCAGCCCGCAGAAAGAGAAAGCGCGGAAGGAGAAAAATCCGGACGTGAGCGTGGGCCGATACTGGCATGAACTGGAAGACGGTCGTCTTCAGTGTGATGTGTGCCCGCGTTTCTGCAAACTTCGCGATGGTCAGCAGGGCCTCTGTTTTGTGCGTGCTCGAGAGGGTGACGAAATTGTCCTGACCATCTATGGCCGTTCCAGTGGCTTCTGCATTGATCCGATTGAAAAGAAACCCCTGAATCATTTCCTGCCAGGTACTCCAGTCCTGTCCTTTGGCACTGCTGGTTGTAATCTTGCCTGCAAGTTCTGCCAGAACTGGGATATGAGCAAGTCCCGTGAGATGGACAGGCTGGCAGATCAGGCTTCACCTGTGCAGCTGGCGAAAGTCGCCAGAGAAACTGGCTGTCGCAGCATCGCTTTTACCTACAACGATCCGGTCATTTTTCTCGAGTATGCGATTGATGTGGCGCAGGCCGCCAAGGAGGAGGGCATCAATTCCGTGGCTGTTTCGGCGGGTTATGTATGCCCCGAACCTCGTGCAGAGTTCTTTCAGCACATGGATGCCGCCAACATTGACCTTAAGGCATTCACAGAACGCTTCTATCACAAGATCTGCGGCGGGCGTCTTGCACCGGTGCTCGACACCCTGCTTTACCTGAAACATGAAACCAGTGTCTGGTTTGAAATTACGACACTGCTGATTCCGGGAGAGAACGATTCATCGAAAGAACTGGAAGAGATGACCCGTTGGGTTTACGACAATCTCGGTGCCGATGTTCCGATGCACTTTTCAGCCTTTCATCCGGATTACAAGATGCTTGAGTACCAGAATACGCCCGCCGAAACCCTGGCGCGGGCCCGGGATATTGCGATTTCCACTGGCTTGCACTACGTTTACACAGGTAATGTGCATGATTCGGCAGGTGGTTCCACCTACTGCCCGAATTGCAAGGCGTGGCAGGTAGAAAGGGACTGGTACCAGCTGGGCGAGTGGCACCTGGACAGCCAGTCCTGCTGTAGAAAATGCGGCACCTGGATTGCGGGTGTTTTTGAGGAACAACCTGGTCACTGGGGTCGCCAGAGACAGGTTGTCACGATTAGAGAATAAGGGGATCTGCGTTGTCGACAGCTATTTCATCACTGCAGGACATTACCGCGCAGATCAAGGCACCCCGAAATATCAGTCTTGATTTTGAGGCCATCGACAAAGGTATCGACAACTACCACTCTGATATCGAGATTTCCGCGGACTTTACGCTTCGCGTGAAGGAAGCCATCGAACAGAATTTCAAACGCCTGGTTGCCGGTAACGCGGTCATGTCAGGTAACTCCGAAGTAATGCATGAAGTCCGTGATGCCTACACAGACCTGATGAAGGTAACGTTTCATCGAACTAAAACAGATCTGACGCCTGCCCAGATAGACCTGCTGCAGTTTGGTATCGTCAAGTTCATTATCGAGGAAGTTCGTGAAGCCATCGACAAGTACAGCCGTCAGCTGGAAGAGACGGTAGGACAACAACAGTATTCCGGCTCAAGGTCGCTGCTCGCTACCCAGGAAAAGGTCACCTGGTTCCGCAAACATAGCAACGAGTTTTATTACCGGCTGGTGCGCCTGTTCCTCAAGCAGCTGCAGCGTGAAGAAAACAATCATCTCAAAAAGTTACGTGAACAGATATTGCCGGGATTTCCTGAAGCCCCACTCGTGCTGTTCAATCCGCTGCTCTACAGTCGATCCCCTCGTGACCCGCTTCTTCTCCTGGATCAATATGCTGTATGGCCGGGTAGAGGTGCCGATTTTGAACAGCTGAATGCGAAGATCGAAGAGGGTATCTCAAGGCATCTCCCGAAAGAGCCATTCTTAAAGTTGAAGGAGCATGACAAGCTGGAAGCATCCCAGGCTGAAGTCTATGACGAGTTTGGTGGCCTGTTTGCGGCGCAGCCCATGCTCGGTCCTTCGGAAGACCAGAAAGATAAACTCAGTGAGTCTTTTTCCTGGATGGAGCACCCTGGAAATATCCGATTGCTGTTTGATGAAAAGATTCATGAAAAACTCCTGGAGCAGGAAGGTGGCGGCTTCTTCAGCGGTTCCAGCCTGAAAGGTGACCTGAAGAAACTGCAGAAAGCCTGCCAGGACCTGAAGAAAGCGTTGGGTGACAACAAGGCGCTAAGGTTGGCACTTGCCAGCTACGCACTCCGCGAAAAACTGGTTCAGGCAGACCTGGAGCAGCTGAATGTTGAGGAGGTACTCGAGCTGGTTTCAGGTAATGACTCTCGCCGGATACAGGATGTCGTCGACATGGCGGAGGAAGGGGCTGCAGCTCTGGTGGCGAAACTGGAGGAGTGTCGCAAGGAATTTGAGCAGCAGCTAAAGGATGAACCGGAAGAGCTTTTTGTGCGTTTTCTGACAGACTACTGCCGCTACCGGATGCACCTGAAGTATTACCGACTCGCACATCGAGTGTTCAACCGCATTTCAGTGATCACGGAACCGGAAAAAATCCATTTGGCGAAAGCTGGTGTCCACCTTTACCAGGTGTTGAGCGGCGATGAAGTCAAAGATGTTGGTGCAGATGAAACGCCGGAAATTGTTCACCATGCCATCCTGAAAGCTGACGTTCGTGGTTCCACCACGGTAACCACCGAATTGATCAAACAGGGTCTCAATCCGGCTTCCTATTTCTCCCTGCGTTTCTTTAATCCTATTACCGAACGGCTCAAGACTTACGGCGCGGTGAAGGTATTTATCGAGGGTGACGCCGTGATTCTGGGTGTCTACGAGTACCACAACGCACCTGATGAATGGTTCAGTGTGTCGCGCGCATGCGGTATTGCGAAAGAGATTCTGGACATTATCACCTCGAAAAATGCGCATTCAAAACAGACCGGCCTGCCCTTGCTCGAGATCGGTATCGGCATCTGCTACCGGGACGACAAACCACTGTTCCTGATCGATGAAAACAGGCCCATCATGATTTCCAGTGCGATCGGAGATTCGGACCGCATGTCATCATGTTCCTGGCAGCTGCGCGGCCAGTACGATCCCGGCAATTTTAACGTCAGTGCTTTTCTGCTCGAGGACGGCGACAGCCAGAAAGGCGAGAAAGGCCAGCATGTGGTTCGCTATAACGTGAACGGCATCGTCATTGATGATGCCGCTTTCGAGAAGCTACAGAAGGAAGTTCACTTCAAGCGCCTGAAAGCCAGGTCAGGTGAGGGTGAAGAGGTGTTTTTTGTCGGCCAGTACCCGGATGTCATGGGCAAGCAACGCGATCTGGTGGTCAGGGAGGGCAGTGTCGGTATCTGGAAAGACGGAAATGCCGAGGCTTCAGATACCGGCATGCACTATTATGAAGTTCTGCCGAACACCAAATTTGCCAATCAGATCGCTGACATGGTGCGTAAGAAAGCTGCCCCGGAAAGTACGTAAGTCTCTATTTTTCCAGTAGTTTGCGGAATCCCGGATATTCCAAATTGCCATAGTGCACCCCGGGATTCGTGCTAAAATTCCGCCCCTTTTTCAGTTGCACCCAAATTTCGGAGTAAATCGTGGGCAAAAACCTTTTCCAGAAAGTCTGGGACGATCACACTGTACGCCAGCTGGACAGCGGGCAGTACCAGGTGTTTATGGCGCTTCACCTGATCCATGAGGTAACCAGTCCGCAGGCTTTCGGCATGTTGAAAGACAAGGGCCTGTCTGTGGCTTTCCCGGGCAGAACCTTTGCCACCGTGGATCACATTATTCCCACGGACAATCAGTCACGACCATTGCAGGACGATATGGCTGAACAAATGATCCAGGTGCTGAGCGATGCCACTTCGGAACACGGAATTGAGTTCTTTGCACCGGAATCCGGCTCCCAGGGAATTGTTCATGTCGTCGGCCCGGAAAAGGGGCTGACCCAGCCGGGAATGACAATCTGTTGCGGCGACAGTCACACCGCAACTCACGGTGCTTTCGGCTGTATTGCCCTCGGTATCGGTACCAGCCAGGTACGTGACGTACTGGCCAGTCAGACACTTGCGATGGATCCATTGAAAGTTCGTCGCATCCGCGTTGAGGGTGAGCTGGGGGTCGGCGTCACCGCCAAGGACGTGATCCTGCACATCATTCGAATCCTGGGTGTGAACGGCGGTGTTGGTTATGCCTACGAGTATGCCGGTTCCGTGATCGACGCCATGACCATGGAAGAGCGCATGACGGTCTGCAACATGAGTATCGAAGGTGGTGCCCGTTGCGGATACATCAACCCGGATGAAACCACTTTTGAATTCCTGAAAGGCAGGGAGCGCGTTCCCCAGGGTGCGGAATTTGATGCGGCCTGCGAGAAGTGGCGCAGCTATGCAAGCGACCCCGATGCTCAATATGATGACGAAGTGGTCATCGATGCAAAAGACATCAAACCGACCGTGACCTGGGGTGTAACGCCAGCACAGGCGATCTCCATCGAAGAGATTGTGCCCTCGCCAGACAAGGCAGAAGGTCTCGACAAGGACCTGATCACCGATGCGCTTGATTACATGAAACTTAAAGCTGACGCGCCAATCAAGGGTACAAAGATCGATGTGGCGTTTATCGGCAGTTGCACTAATGGTCGGCTAAGTGATTTCCAGGCCGTGGCCAGGGTTATTGCCGGGAAGAAAGTGGCACCCAATGTCCGCGCCATTGCGGTTCCCGGATCTGAACAGGTCGATAAAGATGCCCGTGCGGAAGGACTGGATAAGGTGTTTGAAGATGCGGGATTTGAGTGGCGTAAACCCGGTTGTTCCATGTGCCTTGCGATGAACCCGGACAAGCTGGTTGGTGACGAGGTTTGCGCTTCCAGTTCGAACCGAAACTTTATCGGTCGCCAGGGATCACCTACCGGAAGGACAATCCTCATGAGCCCAATCATGGTGGCGGCTTCCGCGATCCAGGGTAGCGTGGCTGATGCCCGGGAAGTCTTCGGCCTGCAGGAGGATGCGGCATGAGTATTACAAAGGTAGCCGGTCGCGGCGTTTACGTGCCTGGCAATGACATCGATACAGACCGAATTATCCCGGCGCGTTTCCTGAAGTGTGTGACGTTCGACGAACTGGGTCCGTCCCTGTTTTTTGATGAGCGTTTTGATGCTGACGGTAATACAAAGGGGCATCCGTTGGATGAAGGAAAGCATGCGGGTGCTGAAATCCTGATTTCCGATGATAATTTTGGTTGTGGTTCCAGTCGTGAGCACGCGCCACAGGCTATCCAGAAGTTTGGTCTGAAAGCTGTGATTGCCGGTTCTTTTGCTGAAATTTTCCACGGTAACTGCACAACACTGGGAATCCCCTGTGTTGTCATGGATAAAGAAAACCGATCCAGGCTCGCGGCGCAGGTTGAGAGCAACCCGGAGGAGGAACTGATCCTCGACCTTGAAGGGCAGCAGATTATTTTTGCCAATGAGATTTATCCGATGACCATGAAGGCCTCGACACGTGAAGCCTTCCTGGCAGCGACTTATGATCCGCTCGACAACCTGTTGAGTGCCCGTGACCAGATCCAGGATACCGCTCAGAAGTTGGGTTACGCCTGAGGAGAGGCCCATGGCCAGAAAGAAGATCGAAATCTACGACACCACCCTTCGTGATGGTAACCAGGGGGAGGGCGTCAACCTGTCGCTGGCAGACAAGCTCGATATTACAAAAGAGCTGGATGCCGTCGGCGTTGATTTTGTAGAAGGCGGTTGGCCGGGCTCTAATCCAAAAGACGATGAATACTTTTCAAAGGTGCGCGAACTCGAGCTGCAGCACCTGCGTGTTGTGGCTTTCGGCTCCACTCACCGATCAGATGCGGATCCATCCGAAGACTTCTTTCTGCAGAAGCTGATAGCCGCAAAGGCCGACGTGACCTGCATTTTCGGGAAGACCTGGGACCTGCATGTTGAGCAGGCACTCAGGGTCTCACCCGACCGAAACCTCGAGATGATCAACAATTCTGTGGCGCACCTGAAAGAGCAGACCGGTAACCCTGTCTTCTATGATGCAGAACATTTTTTCGATGGCTTCAAGAGCGATCCGGGTTATGCGCTGGCCTCTATCCAGGCGGCGGTGGATGGCGGCGCCGAGCGGGTCATTCTCTGTGATACTAACGGTGGTGTGATGCCGCACGAGCTGGGTCATGCGATCCGTGAAGTGCGCAAGGAGATTCCCGGTATCAAGCTGGGTATCCACGTACATAACGACGGCGGTCTTGCGGTCGCGAACACGCTTCGTGCGATTGAAGAAGGTGTGGTGCAGGTTCACGGTACCATCAACGGCATTGGAGAGCGCTGCGGAAACGTCGACCTGACGTCCATTCTTGGTAATCTCGAGCTCAAGATGGGTTACGAGTGTCTCCCGGAAGGTCGCATAAAAGGCCTGACCAATCTTTCCCGGAAGGTCTGGGAGTACCTGGGTATTCAGGGCCCGACAGGGCAGCCTTTCGTTGGTCCCAGCGCGTTTGCGCACAAGGGCGGTGTGCACGTTAGTGCAGTGCAGAGAAACCCTGAAACTTATGAACACATTGATCCGGAACTGGTCGGTAATTCACGCAAGATCCTGATCAGTGAACTGGCCGGTGGTTCGAACCTGAAAGCAAAACTCTCAAACCGTTACCCGGAACTGGAAGATAGTGGGGCTGTGAAAGCGATTCTGAACGAGGTGCAGGACAAAGAACACGCGGGCTACTCTTTCGAAAATGCCGACGGTAGTTTTGACCTGGTGGTACGCCGTCATATCGGCAAGTACAAGCCTGCCTTCGATCCCATCTATTTTCGAATTTACTCGCCGAGCAATGAAGAGCATTCTGATTCCGATGGCCTGATCGAGGCCAGCGTCAAGATAGGAATTGATGATCACATTGAGCTCTGCGCAGCGGAAGGTAACGGCCCTGTAGATGCGCTTGACCGTGCCATGCGCAAAACCCTGCAGGAAAAATTCCCCGTGGTGAACGATCTGCACCTGACCGACTTCAGTGTGAGGGTGGTGAACAGCACCGAAGAAACCGCGGCGAAGGTTCGTGTCTACCTTGAGCACAGTTTCCAGGGAGAAATCTTCGGTACCATCGGGGTCAATGTCGATATCATCAAGGCGAGCTGGAACGCACTTGTCGAAGCCTACCAGTACGCACTGATGCAGCACGGTGATTTTGTTTCCGAGCTTGCACCGGATACTGCCGGGGCTGTGCCAACCAGGTCCCAGTCCTCCACACAGTAGGCGACCTTCGATGACCTGGGAGCGTCGCTGGCATCCCTTGCGTGAGGAATGGGTCACCATCACCAGCCATCGCAATACCAGGCCCTGGTCAGGGTCCGATGAGATTGCGTCGGCTCCCTCACTGGATGAACATGATTCGGGTTGTTACCTCTGCCCGGGTAATTCAAGGGTATCGGGGGAGCAAAATCCCAGCTACGACGGCATTTTTGTCTTTAACAATGATCATCCTTCCTACTCGGTGCCCGCGCCTGAGGTGCAGGTACCCGCAGATAACTTTTTTCAGGTTGAGCCCGCTGGCGGACTATGCCGGGTCATTTGTTACTCACCGAATCACAATGGTTCCCTGGCGCGGATGACGGTGGCGCAGACCCGGCAGCTGATTGAAACCTGGGCGATTGAGATACAAACGCTGATTGATAATCCGGAAGTATCTTCGGTGCTCATTTTCGAGAACAAGGGTGAGGTCGTTGGTGTCTCGAACAACCATCCCCATGGCCAGATCTACGCCCCGGGATTTGTGCTCGATGGTATTCGACGTGAAGCCGAGGTGTTTGAACGCAGTGCCGAGCCGTTGATGACGAGGATGATCAGCGCCGAGGAATCGGACGGCCAAAGGATAGTGGTTTCAACACAAAGGGTAGTTGCCTTTGTGCCATTCTTTGCCCGGTTTCCCTATGAAGTCTACGTGGTACCCCGGCAACAGCACCAGTTTATCCATGAGCTGGATGATGACGCCCGCGATGACCTGGCCAGTGTTTTACACGAGGTTCTGGTCCGGTACGACAATCTCTGGCAGCGGGACTTTCCCTACATGATGCTCCTGCACCAGTCGCCCTGCGACAAACCGGATAGTTACGCTAACTATCACATGCATATCCAGATTCACCCGCCAATGCGCCAGCCCGGGCTGCAGAAGTACCTCGCCAGTGTCGAAACCGGAGGGGGGCACTTCCTGAACGACGGTTGCCCTGAGGATAAAGCAGCCGAGCTGCGTGCGGTTTCAGCCATTCATTACACGAATACTGACGCTTAACGAACAGGCAAAGCAAACCATGATATCTTTCTGACTCTTGAAAAAATGAGTCTCGAAAAAAGGAAAGAAGTCATGAAGGTAGATGCGCACCTGACCCCGGACTGGAAGTTAATCCCGGAACACATCAAGCAACTGGAACAGCAGGGATATGACGGTGTCGGCACCGCCGAAATGGCGCACGACCCGTTCATGCCGCTGCTGCTGGCTGCCGAGCACAGTGAAAATATCGAGATCGCCACCGGTATCGCCGTGGCGTTTGCCAGAAGCCCGATGATCCTGGCAAACCTGGGTCATGACCTGAATGCATACTCAGGCGGCCGCTTCACCATGGGGTTGGGTTCACAGATTCGCCCACACATCACCAAGCGATTCAGCATGCCCTGGGGTGCGCCTGCAGCGCAGATGCGTGAGTTGATCATGGCCATGCGTGCGATCTGGGCAAACTGGTATGAGGGTGAGCCCCTGCGATTCGAGGGCAAGTACTACAACCACACCCTCATGACGCCGGCGTTTACACCGGAAGACAAGCAGTATGGCGCACCAAAAGTCACGCTGGCTGCTGTTGGGCCTGTTATGACAGAAGTCGCAGGTGAAGTCGCTGATGGCCTGATTATTCACCCGTTCAGTAATGAAAAGTACATTCGTGAAGTCACATTGCCCGCTGTGGATCGAGGACTCGAAAAATCTGGTCGCAGTCGTAAAGACTTCCAGATCAGCTATACGCCGTTCATCGTCTCAGGCAAGGATGAAGAAACCTTCGAAAAAGAAAAGCAGACCGTGAAGAACCGTATTTCCTTCTACGGCTCAACACCGGCCTACAAAAACGTCCTCGGTGTACACGGCTGGGGTGAAATGCAGATTGAACTGAACAAGATGTCAAAGCAGGGGCAATGGGCGGAGATGGCGGAGCTCGTGACTGATGAGATGCTGAACACCTTTGGCGTCGTGGGTGAACCGGATACCATCGTCGCGGAGATCAAGAATCGCTATGGCGATATCGTGGACCGCACCAGCGGTGGCTTCACCTTCGTCGACACGGAACAGCGCCTGGCCATGGTGCAGGACCTGCGGGCCTAGGCTGCAACAAACTCAGCTTCGAGCAGCCTGGTTTCTTCTTCGCTGAGATCCAGGTGCGCTCGAAGCCTGTTCAGGGCAGCACGCTTTGCCGTACTGACTTCCCCTGACGCAATTGCCTCTGAAAATGCTTCACCGTAGATTTCGAGTTTTTTGAACGTGATGTACTCGGGCGTATCATGTACGCCCGGCATAGCCCTGTCGGATATCCTGACCGCAAAGTTGTAGATCGGTGTCAGCGCGAACAGCAGCAGTCCGGTTACGATCAGTCCTATCACCGTGCCCACCTGGTCAGACAGGAATGCCGCGCTGCAGGGTCCATTTGATCTTCAGGTCAATATCGAAGAGCTGGGCTGACGCAACGCCATAAAGTGTGAGAAGGATATAGGCAATCAGGGCAACGCCCGCGATATGGAGTGAGAGGATTACTTCATCAAGTGTCGGCACTATCCCCATGAAGAGGGTGATGGTTGAGTAGAGGAACATGGTTCCCCAGAAAAAATCCCGGATGCCGAAGGCGAGGGCCAGAATGCCGTTCTTTCTCTTTGAAAACTGGCTGTCGGCTGTCCACCAGGCCCTGATTGTCGCGATAAGACCATAGGTGTAACTGAGAGTCAGACAAATGAAGACGTATGGCCAGACACCACCGGGAGTCGGCTGGAAAAACGTCATGCGTTCATCGGCGAGAGGGTGGGCCGTATCCGCCGAGCCGATAAACCATTCCGGGCGTGCAAGTGCCATTGCTGCACCGCCAAGGCCAATCACGAGGGGAATCCAGACGCCAGGTGAATCCCTGAAGAACCTTGCCATGCGGGAGTCCACAACCACCGCGATGGTGGGCAGGTAGATGGCGACCAGCAGCGAATCATTCACCACGTGTGCCAGGTTAACGGTGCGCCAGAGATCAAAATCCGTGATCCAGTTGGTGGGGCTGGCCCAGCTCGTGATAATCATGATCCCTTCAAGAAACAGCAGCAGGGAGAAACGTCGTGCGATTGAGCGATCGGGCACCTGGCTGAAGACAAATGCTGCCGCACTCCAGGCGATCAGCGCTGTGACAATCCCGACGACACCCGTAATGTGCGGTTCAAACATGGTCGGCTGATCGTTAGAAACTCTTGATGCGCTCACCCATATCGGGGTCTGTACCCGGGCTGTGTTCCCGCTCCCAGACAATGCCTTCGGCATAACCCATGCTCAGTCCCTGGTTTACCAGCATCTTGTCTGAACGCAATGTGTGCCAGGAGTTCTGGACAATCTGTTTTGCGACTTCCATGGTGCGTGCCTGTAGCTGGTCATCAGGGACACATTCATTGGCGAGGCCAATCTGGGCCGCTTCCGGACCGGTAACAACACGACCCGTGAACATCATTTCCTTGGCTTTCAGTGGCCCGATTCGGGCCGGCAGACGCTGGCTCATACCCCAGATAGGTACCATGCCCCATTTGCCGTGGGTGTCCGCAAACTTTGCGGATTCCGATGCGATCAAGAGGTCGCAGGCGATAGCGAGTTCCAGTGAGCCGGTATAGCAGTGGCCCTGGACCGATGCGATCACCGGCTGCGGCAGATTTTCGATCAGCTCGAGGGTCTCCGGCTGGTAGAACCGGGTAGGTGCGGTTTCGCCCGCCTGGATCGCCTTCAGGTCATTGCCTGCAGAGAAGGATCGTCCTTCCCCGCGAAGAATGACGCAACCGATGGTATCCGTCTGATTGGTGAGTGTTTCCACGTGCTCGCGCAGTTCCACGAACAGGTTGGGGCTGAGCGCATTCAGGGCATCCGGTCTGTTCAGTGTCAGGACGGCAATACCATCCTCATCGTGTCGAAGTACCAGTTCACCCATTTGTTGCTCCCCCAGGTTGTGTTTGTTCGCTGATGAAAAGATTGTGCGCGAATTGCCTGCTGCTGCCAAGCTGCGAACCGGCGTGTATGCTTGTGCCGTTTAAAACTGATGAGACGATTCATGGATAATATGCCGCGCGCCGTAAAGTGGCAGAACGACCAGTTGATTCTGCTGGATCAACGCAAGCTGCCCAATATAGAAGAGGATGTGGTCTGTGATTCTATCGACCAGGTCTTCGATGCCATCAAGACGCTGACGGTGCGTGGTGCGCCTGCAATTGGAATCGCCGCAGCCTACGGTGTCCTGCTTGGTTACAAGGGACAGTCTGCACAAATCATCAGCGATTCATTTGATGAACGTGCGGACTACCTGATCAGCGCCCGGCCGACAGCGGTGAACCTGGCCTGGGCCATTGAACGTATGCGCGATTGCCAGAAAAGGCACCACAATGATGAAGATCTCTACCAGGTATTGGTCGATGAAGCGGTGGCGATTCATGAAGAAGACAAGATTGCCTGTCATGCCATCGGTGATGTTGGCCTGCCGCTGGTTAAGGCACATCCCAATCTCCTGACGCACTGCAACGCGGGCAGCCTGGCCGTGTCGGAAATGGGCACCGCGCTCGCGCCGATGTATCGCGCGCACCAGGAGGGCATCAGGATTCACGTGTTCGTCGATGAGACCCGCCCGCTGTTACAGGGCGCAAGGCTGACCGCCTATGAACTGCATCGAACCGGAATTGATTGCACGCTGATCTCTGACAACATGGCGGCCCACGTGATGGGCGAGGGTAAAGTCGACATGGTGATTACCGGAGCCGACAGGATTGCTGCCAACGGGGATGCTGCTAACAAGATCGGTACGCTGAATCTCGCTATTCTCTGCCAGTACTACAGCATTCCCATGTACATCGCGGTACCGCTTTCAACTATTGATATGAACACAGCATCTGGCAAGGACATCGTCATCGAGGAACGGGACCCTGAAGAAGTAAAAAGTTATGCGGGCCACCCGGTTGCGCCAGTGGGTGTTGCCGCGAGATCCCCGGCGTTTGACGTGACACCCAACAACCTGATCAGGGGGATCATCACTGATGCCGGCCTGCTGGAGCCGCCGTTTGATGTCTCCATCGCAAAAGTCATGGGGGGTGCCTGATGGCAGAGCAGGAAGGTGTCATCAAGTTTAATCTCGAGTTTGCAGAGCAGGCGCTGTCAGGTATCGACGTGTCTGAACTGTCGGCCTGGCGCTCGATATTGAAAGACCTGGGTTTGCTTGGCCAGACACCGGAACGCTACGACGGCTACGGTTTTGGCAACATCAGTATGCGTTTCCAGGGTGGATTTGTGATCTCCGGCACGCAGACTGGCGACCTGGACGAGGTCTCCCTTGATGACTACGCGGTGTGCAGCTCCTGGGATCTGTCACAGAACCAGGTGTCAGCATTCGGCAGGGTCAAGCCGTCTTCGGAATCTTTATCCCACGCTGCTGTCTATGATGTACATGATGAAGTTGTGTGTGCGTTGCATGTCCACAGCCCTGATATCTGGCAGCAGGCGAAGGGGATGGGGATTGCGATTACGGATGAGCGGGTGGCTTATGGCACGCTGGAGATGGCACAGGAGGTTCGTCGCCATATTACAGGTATGAAACTGCCGGGCATTTTCTCCATGGGCGGTCATGAAGATGGCATCTTCACCTTTGGGCGGTCGTTGGCGGAAGCGGGTGAATTGATGGTGCGGGAACTGGCGCGGGCCAGGGCGGTCAACTGTTAGGCGCTTTCCGGGCGAATTCTGGCAGATCGTGAAGATACGATGGAAAATCACCGGATAACGTCATTTCTCCATGCTTTATGCGGGCGCATGACTAGAATGAGGCTAACCAGGCATTTTGCCAACTGATTCAGGAATGAAAAGTGTCAGACAATAAACCCATCATCATCACGTTGGTCGTCGTACTGGCTGCGATCATCGGAGTCGTAGTCTACTTCGTCAGCTCGACAGAGCCGGAGTCCACGGCAGTGGAGGAAATCGCCATTCCGGCACCAGCGCCGGAACCAGAACCGGTACCTGATCCGGAGCCAGAACCCGAGCCCGAACCTGAGCCCGTTGTTGAGCTGCCGCCCGAACCTGAAGTTGAGGAAGAACCCGCGTTTGTCTTGCCACTCCTGGATGATAGTGATTCATTGATCCGGGACGGCGCCGTCAGCCTGACCCGACACGAGGGTATTAACGGCTGGCTGGCACCCAGCCAGCTGATCCGGAAGTATGTCGCGTTTGTGGATAACGTGGCGCGCGGTCAGGTGGCGAAAGAGCCGGTCCGGCAGTTAACGCCCGAAGGTCCTTTTCTCGTCAAGAAAATCGATGAGAACACTTTTGAACTGGATCCTGTTTCATACGAGAGATATAACATGGTCGCTGACGTTGCTGCTTCCGTGGATGCTCGTCGCGCAGCCGAGTTTTATCACTTGCTGCGTCCGCTGATCCAGGACGCCTATGCTGAACTGGGTTATGGCGATAAGTCATTCGATGACGTGATGTTTGAGGCCATTGGTCGCCTGCTCGAAACACCCGTCATCGAAGAGCCCATTCTGCTGGTGCAACCGGTTGTCATGTATAAGTATCAGGATGATAAGCTGGAGTCTCTCAGCCCGGTACAGAAGCAGTTGATTCGAATGGGGCCTCGGAACACGCGGCTTTTGCAGAACAAGATGCGGGAAATCTCCCTGGAGCTGCGTGCTATTCTTGGCAGATGACCCTGCCGCTCGCCGATTACACGGTTCTTGACCTGACCATAGCCCGTGCCGGGCCGACCGCGGTTCGCCTGCTGTCGGACTGGGGGGCCAATGTCATTCGGATTGAGGCGCCAGCCTCTGCGGGAGCCAGTGACGTCACCGGTGATCGTCTTAGTCCGGATTCCCAGAACCTGCATCGCAACAAGCGAGGCATCACCATAAACCTGAAGTCTGACCAGGGCCGGGCATTGTTCCTGGATATGGCCAGTAAAGCCGATGTTGTCGTCGAAAATTTTCGCAGGGATGTAAAGCATCGCCTGGGTATCGACTATGAGTCCGTGCGCGAGGTAAACCCGGGTATTGTCTATGCCAGTGTCTCGGGCTTTGGCCAGGAGGGTCCCTATGCGGAACGACCCGGCGTCGACCAGGTGGTGCAGGGCATGAGCGGCCTGATGTCGATTACCGGGGAGCCGGGGCATGGTCCAATGCGTGTTGGCATTGCTATCAGTGACACCTCAGCCGGCATGTTCCTGGGTCAGGGTATCCTGATGGCCCTGCTGCACAGGGAGAAAACCGGTGAAGGGCAGTGGGTCCATACTTCACTGCTGGAATCCATGCTCAACAAGCTGGATTTCCAGGGCGCGCGTTACACCATGAACGGTGACGTGCCTGTGCAGGAAGGCAACAATCATCCGACCAATTCGCCGATGGGTGTTTTTCACACCCGTGATGGCATGGTGAACCTCGCGGCCAGCACCGGAAAAATGTTCCAGGCGTTTACGAAAGCGATTAATCGTCCGGAGCTGGCAGAAGATGCCAGGTTTGCCCATGCCAGGGACAGGATCAAAAATCGCCATGTGCTCTGGACCATCATTAACGACGTTACCAGTGAGATGACGACCGGGGAACTCGTCCGCCTTGCCAATGACGCAGGTTGCCCCTGCGGGCCGATCTACAACATAGGCGAAGCGTTCGAGGATGAGCATGTCAGGCACCTGAAGATGACGCGCGCTGCGCATCACCCGGATGCAGGTGATCTGAACCTGGTCCGCTCGCCGATCAATATGTCAGCATTTGAGACCGGAGACAGTTTTGATCGGGCCGGACCTGCGCTGGGTGAACACACGGATGAAATCCTGTCGGAGTTCGGCTTTTCGGAAGAGGACATTGCAGGGTTAAGGGACGCAGGAGCCATTTGATGCAATTGAACACAACAAAGATGCTGGCCGATGTGGAAGACGGTATCGGCTGGGTGACATTTAATAATCCGGAACGACGTAATGCCATTTCGCTTGAAATGTGGGAAGGCCTTGCCACGATCCTGGAAGCTTTCCAGGCAGACGACGCCGTCAGGGTCGTTGTCATGCAGGGGGCAGGGGACAAGGCGTTTGTTTCCGGTGCAGACATTTCGGAGTTTGACAGCAAGCGTGGCAGCGCCGAGCAGAAAGAATCTTATGCCCAGGTTGCAGCAGCTGCGAATCGATGGCTGGTCAAGCTCGACAAGCCGCTCCTGGCCATGATCCAGGGGTTCTGCATAGGCGGTGGCCTTGCCACGGCGCTGAGTGCTGACATCCGGTTTGCCACGCCGGACTCCACGTTTGGTATTCCTGCAGCGAAGCTGGGCCTCGGTTATGAATACGAGGGTTTGAAACGACTGACCGGCCTGGTTGGACCCAGCCGTGCGAAGGACATCATGTTCTCTGCGAGGTTCATGGATGCCGAGGAGGCCCTGCAGATGGGCCTGGTTAACCGCATCTGTAACCGTAACAGCATTCGGGCAGAAGTCAGTGAATACGCGCAGCTTGTCGGGTCAAATGCACCGCTCACGATAAAAGCGGCCAAGGCGGCAATTAACGAGGTGATGAAGGCCCCGGACCGGCGTGAACTGGGTCGAATTGGCGCCATGATCGATGAATGCTTTGATTCCGCGGATTACAGGGAAGGTCGCCTCGCATTTCGGGAGAAGCGCAAGCCGAAATTTCGCGGTAAGTAACGGATTTCTATACCATTTCGTCCAAACACGGCGCTATCAAAACGCTACCCGGTGCTTGTTTTTAATCCTCACGAGCGTCATGATTTGTACTGAAATCAGGCACTTCCCGAATTTTAATAACAACCTTTAGTCACGGAGGACAGGTGTGAACCAATCCGCGCGTGTTACTTTTTTTGTCTGGCGCTGTTTCTCGCTCTACTCGCGACGCCAGATGCTTCCTATGCCAAGGGGTGATACGGCCTGACTTCTATAGACACTTTTTGTGGTAAAAATCATAGTTAATCACAAGAGGTGGAAGATGGGTAAGAGCCCCCGTTACACGGACGAGTTCAAGCAGGAAGCAGTTAACCAGGTGGTTGTTCATGGCTA
>JADHNI010000029.1 GCA_016779585.1 Pseudomonadales bacterium | reverse complement strand
ACCGACGACTGGATACGAGAATACAACGAAGAACGGCCTCATGACTCCCTGGAAGACCTGACGCCGATTGAGTATCTGAACAAGTACGACCCTGCAGGAAACTCTAACTGGATGTGAGACTAAAAAGGGGATGTTTACAAGGCACATCAAACAGCAGGGGCGTTGACAGGATCAGCCGGGGAAACTCCAGCCAGCTGAACATCTCGTTGACCAGAGTTTCATTGCCTGGCACACCAAAATCACGTACTTGTTGCATGGTTTTTCTCAATGTTTCCAGCTTCTACGCCAGGAACACCATTTGGGATCAGCTCCTGCGCAATCCCGTCCTTCTTTACACATCTTTAAAAATGGAGCTGGCCATTAAGTGACATTTGGCAACAAAAGAGAGCTTTAGGCTGTTAATGGCTGGACGCTGCGCTAGACTTTTCTTTACCTACAAAACGTAACTTTCAATTATTGGGGGAGAAGATATGCGCAAGTTACTTACTGCAACCATTGTGATGGCTGGATTTTCGGTTCCTGGCGTTTTTGCTGAGCAGGCAGTCATTGAGGAAATTATCGTGACGGCCCAGAAGCGCGAACAGAGCGTGCAGGAAGTTCCTATTGCCGTGTCGGCCTTTGATGGCGAGTTCCTGGATGAAGCCGGTGTCGATGATATTCTGGAACTCCAGTTCTTCGTTCCCGGCATGACCATATACAACAACCAGACCCCGGCGCAGACCAACATCAATATCCGTGGCGTGGGTACGGCAGGTAACAGCCTGTCACTGGAATCGTCGGTCGGTCTGTACGTTGACGGTGTGTACCGGTCCAGGCAGACCTCTGCTATTGGTGACCTGGTTGATGTGGAGCGTGTAGAAGTCCTGAAAGGACCCCAGGGAACCCTGTTCGGAAAGAACACGGCTTCCGGTGCGATCCAGTTCCTGACGCGTAAACCGGATCTCGATGAGGTCGGTGGCTTCCTTGAGCTGCAGGGTGGTAACTACAGCTACGGTAATTTCAAAGGCGCGGTTAACATTCCCCTGCAGGAAGGTGTATCGGCGATTCGTATCTCCGGTAGCGCGACACAGCTTGATGGTTATGTTGACAACCTGACGACAGGTGCCGAGCTGAATGACCGGGATCGCTACAATGTTCGTGCGCAGTTGCTGACCACGAACGGTGACGACCTCTCACTCAGGATCATTGCAGACTACTCCGAACTTACGGAAGTCTGTTGTTCTGTCTCCAATATTTATGATGGCCCTGCAGATACTGTTGGAAATTTTCTTGCTGCCGGCGGCTCAATTCCGCCAACTGGTAATCTTCCCGGCGCAAGTTTCCTGTTGCCGCAACCGATCGTTGCAGGTCTTGTCGGTTTCCCCGGGCAGACCCTGGTGCTTGCTGACAATTTCAACGATGACATCGTCGCGTTTACGCACGAGCCTTATGCGAACGTGGAAGAATCCGGGATCTCGTTCGAGTTCACCTGGGATATCAACGACGATATGACCTTCACCTCTATTACTTCGTATCGTAATTATGAAGTGGAAGGCTTTGTGGATGCCGACTTCACTGCGCTGGATGTACTCTCAGAAAGTGGCGGCTATACAGATCAGGACACTTTCACCCAGGAGTTTCGTATTGATGGTGTCTGGGGTGATATGACCTATGTCGCTGGTTTTTACTACTTTGACCAGCAGATAGACAACCACAATATTCTGAAGCTTGGCCCGGTCGCGAACGTCAGTTTGTTCGGTGGTGCCCCAACTTACGCGATCATCGGAGTTGACCCGGCATTGTGTCCTTTTATCCAGCCGGTGACCGGTATCACCGAGGAAGTGTGCCTTGGTCCGGCTTTCCCTGCCGGAGAAGGCTCGGATAACTTTTCCACACAGGAACAGACCAGCTGGGCAGTGTTCGCTCAGGGCGACTACAACCTTTCCGAGGACCTGGTCCTGACATTCGGGCTTCGTCTCCTGGATGAAGAAAAGGATATGAATGTCCTGTTCACGGAAACCATCTTTACGCCGCTTTTTGATCTGTTCACGCCTCTGGCACCCTCTGTTCCGGACGTGGATAACATCACGTTTGATGACGACGAAGTGACAGGCACGTTGAAGCTGACCTACTTCTGGTCCAGCGACCTCATGACCTATGTTTCCTATGGGCGTGGCTATAAGTCAGGGGGTACCAACATTGACCGTATCTCACCTGCAACCGGCGCGCCTCTGCTATTTGAGCCGGAGATTTCAGATTCCTACGAAATCGGCATGAAGGGTGATTTCCTGGACAAGCAGCTGCGAGTCAACATGGCCCTGTACCAGACTGACTTTGAAGATTTCCAGGCGAACACCTTCGTCGGTACTGGATTTGTGCTGCAGAACGCCGGTGAGATTGCCACCAATGGTTTCGAAATTGACTTCATGGCCCTCGTCAATGAGTACATTACCCTGACCGGTGGCGCCGCTTATGTTGATGCCGAATATGACTCGTTTACTGGCGGTGCCTGTATCCGAACACCATTTGGAAATGAACCTGATCGAAACCAGCCTGCATTCCCGACTGTCTGTGACAGCTCAGGCAACGTGGTGGGTGCAACACCCGAGTGGACTTACTATGCCTCCATTATTGGTGAGTACGACCTCGACGACGGGTTACTTTATGTTCGCTTCGATGTGAATTATCAGGATGACATCCCTTACGGTAATGACAATGATCCGAACAAGGTCATGGATTCCTATGCAATGGCCAACGTTCGAATCGGTTACCTGTTTGGCAATGGCAAGTATGACCTGTCTCTCTGGTCCAAGAACGTTTTTGATGAAGACTACTATACGGGTTCTTATAACTCGGTAACGCGTGAAGGTTCGTTGACCGCCTATCACACGGAACCCCGAACCTATGGTCTGACCTTCCGCGTCAACTTCGACCAGTAATCTTTTTGCTGACCGGTGCCCCAGGCGGGGTGCCGGTCAGTTTCTCCTTGCTCCTGCGCTATCGATCCTGACGCAGATCAATAGTTCCGAATTCTCTTTTTGCATTGATAGTCCCCGCTCGCTACCATTCGTTATAACCAAACGAATTAAGCATATGCGTATTGGGTATATAAGATCCGGGAATATGCAAGGAGATTTTTATGAACATCCAGTCTTTTTTCGATAAGGACACCTTTACCTTCAGCTACGTGGTCACTGACACGGAAACCCGTGCATGCGCGGTCATCGACCCGGTGCTGGATATTGATATGGCTTCCGGAAAAGTCAGCACAACCAGCGCTGATGCACTGATCGACTACATCCGGGCGGAGAAGCTATCCCTGGAGTGGATCCTGGAAACCCATGTACACGCGGATCACCTGACCGCCAGTCAGTACCTCAAGCGTGAACTCGGAGGCCAGGTGGGGATCGGCAGCAAGGTTGGCGTTGTCCAGGAAACCTTTGGTCCCATGTTTAATGTTGAGCCGGAATTTGCCACAGACGGCAGCCAGTTCGACCGACTGTTTGATAACAACGATTCGTTCAAGGTGGGCTCCCTTGAGTTTCAGGTTCTGCACACGCCAGGTCATACACCTGCCTGCGCTGTTTACGTGACAGAAGGTGCCGCGTTTGTTGGGGACACGCTGTTTATGCCGGACTATGGCACCGCGCGAACGGACTTTCCCGGCGGCGATGCAGCAACACTCTACGACAGTATCCAGAAAATCCTGTCTCTCCCGGCTGAGACCGTGCTCTACATGTGCCATGACTACCTTACCGAGGCGCGCACGGAATATGTCTGTGAGACAACCGTTGCTGAAGAGCTAAATTCCAACATCCACCTTGCAGGCCATAGCAAGGCTGAGTTTGTTAAGGCACGGGAAGCGCGGGATGCCAAACTTGCGGCGCCCCGTCTCCTGCTGCCTTCCATTCAGGTCAATATGCGAGCAGGTGCACTGCCACCCGCGGAAGATAACGAGATGCGCTACCTGAAGATTCCGCTCAGGACCGCCTGACACCAGAAAAACGCGAGACTAATTGAGAGAGCATGAATGAAAGTTAACCAACTCACTGAGCATTATTCCGTCACCGCCCAGATATCTCCTGACGATATTGAGCGTGTTCGGGCTATGGGTATTGACGTACTGATTAACAACCGCCCGGATGGAGAGGCTGCTGACCAGCCTCACAGCAGTGAGTTGCAGGCACTGGCAGAAGCCGCTGGCCTTGAGTATCACTACCTGCCGGTTGTTCCGAATCAGCTGACAGTGGAAACAGCGCAGGCGCTTGATCGAATCCTGAGCCGTGAAAAACCCACGCTCGCATTCTGCCGGACAGGTAACCGTTCCACCCAGGTGCTTGAGCTTCGAAACCGGATTGCTGCCGATTCCTCCGGCGAACGCAGTGTGCAGGTCCTGGTGGTTGGGGGCGGGGCAGGAGGCCTGGCTACAGCAGCCAGCCTGCTGAAACGTGATCATCGACTCGACGTGGCTATTGTTGAACCGAAGAGTGAGCACTACTACCAGCCTGGCTGGACGCTCGTAGGCGGCGGTGTGTTCAGCCGCGACCAGACGATCCGCGAGATGGCACCTCTCATCCCTCGCGGTGCCCGGTGGATCAAGGATGCGGTGCAGGAATTTCAGCCTGAAACCAATCGTGTGCTGCTGGAGAGCGGCACGGTCATCAATTACCAGATGCTCGTGGTATCCGCAGGCATAAAGCTGGACTGGGACAGGGTTGAAGGTCTTTCCGAGACGCTGGGCCAGAATGGTGTTACGTCAAACTACAACCTGGATACTGCGCCGCAGACCTGGCGAAACATCCAGGCGCTGAAGTCAGGACGCGCAGTGTTTACCCAGCCGCCGATGCCTATCAAGTGCGCGGGTGCGCCGCAGAAAGCCATGTATCTTGCTGCTGACCACTGGCTCCGCTCGGGCAACCTGAAGAACATAAACATCGATTTCTACAATGCCGGTGGCGTACTGTTCGGCGTGCAGGACTATGTACCTGCGCTCGAGAAGTATGTTGAAAAATACGGCATCAACCTGGAGTTCAACAAAAACCTGGTCGTGGTTGACGGACCGGCGAAGAAAGCCTTTTTCGAAAATACGGAAGGTCAGCGGGAAGAAGTAGGTTTCGACATGCTGCATGTGTCACCACAGCAGTGTGCTCCTAACTTTGTAAAGCCGCTTGCCAATGAGGCAGGCTGGGTCGATGTTGACCAGGCGACCCTGCGCCATACCCGGTTCGACAATGTCTACTCCCTCGGGGATATCTGTTCCACACCCAATGCCAAGACAGCTGCCGCGGTACGCAAGCAGGCGCCGGTGGTGGCACACAACCTGATTGCCCAGCTGAAGGGTGATGAAAGCGTTGCGATTTATGATGGCTATGGTTCCTGCCCGCTGATCGTAGAGCGCGGCAAGGTTGTGCTGGCGGAATTCGGTTACGGTGGAAAGCTGTTACCGACCATGCCTCTGTGGCTGCTGAATGGAAAACAGCCGACCTGGGCAGGCTGGTTCCTGAAGGCAACCATGTTGCCGCCCATTTACTTCGACCTGATGCTCCAGGGCAGGGAATGGCTGGCTGCACCAGAGATCACAAGCGCGCCGAGGCTCGCCACCACGTAAGCCAGGACCGCGGGGGATAGCCATTCCGGCAAAGCGGGCCAAACCTGTGGCAGAACCATGGCCAGCAGAAGCAGAACGCCCAGCCGGCTGAATTCGATGTTCATCGCATCCCGCCTGCCTTCAAGCAGTCGACCGTGGCTGAACAAGGTGCCGGCGACAACCGCAAAGGCGGTGAGCGCCACGGGCACGGAGAGCAGTTCTCCTGCCAGCACGGCAGCCAGTCCAGCGACGGTAATAATCCAGTAGTTGGTGAAGCAGTAGGCTTTAATAAAAGGTGTGCTCTGTGGATCGTACTTGGGTGCCTGCCAGTCGTAGTGTTCTACCGGCAGATCCCCGGGTATCCACGAAGGTGGTTTAAACCAGACCAGGAATTTGTCGCGCCAGCGTCTGGTTCGCCAGGCAAGTTGTGCGGTTTCTACCCAGATATGCAGGTTTGCCCAGATCGGATTCCAGCTCTGCAGCGCGTGGGTAATTCCGTAACAACAGGGGTTATCTTCTCTTTCGTCTTTAAAGGTGCCGAACATGCGGTCCCACAGGATAAAGACGCCGCCGTAGTTTTTATCGATGTAGTCCGGGTTCTTGGCATGGTGTACGCGATGGTTGGACGGCGTTACAAAGACCCACTCAACGGGGCCCAGCTTCCGGATGTGTTCCGTGTGAACCCAAAACTGGTAAATAAGATTGAGACTGCCGACGGTGATGACGACTTCAACCGGCAAACCTGCCAGGTAGAGCGGGATATAGAACACAAAACCAATGTAGTCGGTACCTGTCTGGCGCAGTGCTGTACTCAGGTTGAACTCTTCACTCTGGTGATGGGCAACATGTGACGCCCAGAGAATTCGCCACTCGTGGCCGAACCGATGTTTCCAGTAGTAGCAGAAATCATAGGCGACAAATGCAGCAACCCAGACCCAGGTGGGGTCCGTGTTGACCTGCTGGACACCGGCCGCTCGAACGATGGCTTCGATGACTGTGCCTGCGAATCCCAGGCGCAGCAGATCAACGACCCGACTGAGCAATCCCATGGAGAGACTGTTCACCGTGTCATTCAATCGGTAAGTCTGGTGCCTTGTGAAGTGCCCCCAGAGGTACTCCACCAGCATGAGGAGTACAAAGAAGGGAATGGCGTAAGTTACATAGTTCACGCTAGCTTGTTACGGGTACCAGTGGAGGTTGATTCAGTGCTTCCCGGTAGGAGTTGTGAAAGTGGTGCAGGGCAGGTTCATTGCGCCCGAAGATAATTTCTTTCAACAGGCCATTTTCTGCGGCCTGTTGCTGCATCTCTCCCATGACATAGTCTTCGTCAGAGATAGTGCTGCTGAACACTTCGAGTGAGGCGGCAAGGTTAGGGGATCCCCCGGCCCGGCGTTCCGCATCATAGACATCATCCCGTGACAGTTCGGTCTCCCCGGTTGCCTCTTCCATGACGTCTTTGGTGTAGTAAAACGCCACCTGGGTTATGGAGTGACCGGTGTTTTCTGGATCAGGGTAAATCCTGATCAGGCTGACGCTTTTTTCGTTGCAGACCATTTGTATATTGGGGAACAGGTAATAGAGGACAAAGGTGGCGCGCTTCAGCGCCCACTGCTCTTCGGGTAGCTCGCGCATACCGTGGATGGCGCCGTTGGCCGTGATGAAGCGGTGATGCCTGCCATACTCGGTCAGGTGAAGATTATTACCGAGATACAGTCTGCCGAGGGTGTCCTTGTGCAGTTTCTGGAAGTGGTAGGTTTCACCGAAGGTGTCGTTGGCCAGCTTCCAGTTGAGATTCTTGTCTATGGTGGTGCTGCCTGCGAAAGCCAGGTCGCCCAGGTTGTGGCTGGCAATCTCAGCGTCCAGTTCCGTACCAAGCAGTGCTTCAATATCCAGTTGTCGGTCCGGCTGCGGATGGACCCAGAGCAGACCAGCCCGTTCAACTGCGGGTAGTTCGATCAGACCGTTGCAGGATTTGTCGATAGGTCCGAAATGATCTTCATTGGGAATACTTATAAGCTCACCGGTGTTGCCATATCCCCAGTGATGGAAAGGACAGGTAAACATGGAGGCTTTACCCCTGGCATCGTTGGCGACCCTGGCGCCTCTATGGCGACAGGAATTCAGGAAGGCTCGAAACCTGCCGGTTTTATCCCGGGTAGCGAGGAGCGGTGTGCCGAAATCCTCCATCGTGATAAAAGTGTCGGGTCCGGGGAGTTCGCCGGATAGCCCGATCAATTGCGGGTGATCCCGGAAGAAAGCCTGCCACTCCTTTTTTGCCTGGTCTGTACAGACGTAAGAGGTTGTCGACATTCGATACTGCACGCCAGCATCAATGTTCCTGCCTTCATCCAGCTGGCGCATCAGTTCTTTCAGTATATCGACCTGTAACGACTGTTCCATGATCACCCTCCCTCGTGTCTGAGCAGACGAAGTTACCACGGGAGGCGGCTGATTTCAGGCTTTTCCCGCCTCGTCACCAGGGTGGTATGGTTACCCTACGGAACCAAACCAAAGGAGGAGAAGATGGACGCACAACTTCAGGAATTGCTTGATAAGAAAGCTATAGAAGAGGTGGTCATGCGTTATGGCCGAACCCAGGACTGGCTAGACACACCCGGTCAGGACAGTTGCTTCTGGCCGGACGCCGACATTGATTTCGGCTTCTTCAAAGGCAATGGTGCTGATTGGGTAAAAACCGTGATGCCCCATGAGCAGGAAGCTATTAGAAGATGGCACATGTCTACCAGCCTGATTGTCGAAGTGAACGGTGATCATGCCGTTGGCGAGTGTTACGGTATTGCAGTCGGTACCGGGTCGGACGAGGACGGCAACCTGGTCGATAACATGTATGGCGGCCGTTACCTGGATGAGTACGAGAAACGAGACGGGCAGTGGCGTATCTCAAAGAGAACCTACATCCTTGACTGGTCACATTCGTTTGCGAATTCCATCGAATCGATGACACCCGAGGACTTTGCGCTGAATATCCTGCAGATCAGGGAACCTGAACACGTAATGTACCGACCACTTTAGGTTTCAGATTCGCTCGATTCGAAAGACCGGAATCTGTCTAGGTGCGGCGGAAGCGACGTAACCCGAAAACTGCTCGGAGACCGCGGCCTGAGCGCTGACTGTCTCCCTTGCAGCGGCTTCATCAAGCTCCACGATGTTGGCGCGGAAGGTTTCTGTGCCGTACTCGATCTCAATCTGAGGGTTGGCCCTGAGGTTGTAGACCCAGGGTGGGTTCTTCGGGGATCCGGCGAAGGAAGCGAACAGAATCCAGTCGCCGTTGTCCTTGATGGTGAGGACCAATGGCACCAGGTGTTCGTTGCCACTTTTTGCGCCGATCGTGTGCAGGATGACCACCGGGTAGTCTGCAAACATCGCAACCTTACCGCCGTTTGCGCGGAATTCCTCGATGATCTTCGCGTTAAAACTTTTCATGTCTGTTTCACTCATGACGTTACTGTAACATGAACTTTTTTGTTTCAGGAGAAGTGCCGGTGGACCAGGACAAGTCCGACATACAGGAAACCATTCTCAAGTACGCCTGGGGAATTGATTCCCGGAACTGGGCGCTTTTCAGGTCAATTTTTGCTGATGAGCTGGAGATGGATTTTTCCAGTTACAGTGGCGCGCCGGCGTCCAGGATGACGGGAGATGAGTGGGTGGCGGGCTGTAAAGCGATGCTGCCGGGTTTTGATGCCACGCAGCATGTATTGACCAATTTCATGATTGACGTTGATGAGGATGAAGCGACAGCTATTGTCTATATGAAAGCGGAGCATTTCATTGCCAACAGCCTCGGTGATAACTTCCATACCCTGGGAGGACACTACACACACCGACTCAGGCGGCATGGTGATCGCTGGCTGATTTATGCAACGACGCTGACGGTAACATGGAGTCGTGGTAACCGGCAGGTATATGAGCTTGCGCGCAAGCGAGTTGCAGAACGGACGAACCTCAGCTGAACAGCCTGTTTCTTGAGTGTTCTGTCAGCGCCAGAACAGCCGGGTGGCGCAGTTTTCGTTCCGGTGAGATGGCGAAGAACTGTTCACTGACGCTATCGATTTCACCCAGGCAGGTGGCGTGATACATGGACGTGATTTCTTCAGATATGGCGGTGGGTGCCGGGAATACACCATAACCCGCTTCTCCAAATGCCTTGAGCAGTGCGCTGTCACTGAACTCGGCAACCACGTTGGGTCGAATGCCATGCTGGTCGAACCAGTCATCCAGGTTTCTCCGAACCGCGCTCTCAACTATCGGCATCAGAACGGGTGCATCATTCAGTGATTCAGGAAATTTCTGTCGGTACTTTCGAGCGATGGTTTTGCTTGCGAAAAAACTAACGGTGCATTCGCCGAGAGGATGTGAATAGGCTTTGACACCCATGCCGCTGGGAAGCGACCGGTCTGAAATTACCAGGTCCAGCTTGTGAATGGCCAGATCCGCCAGTAACTTGTCCAGAGTGCCTTCGATGCACACGACCTTGAGTGAATCTTCAAGCTGGAATGCCGGTTCCAGAATCCTGAGTGCAATAAGCTTCGGGATGGAATCGACGATACCCACATTAAAGGTTGTCGTGACGAAGGCTTTCTCCGTCTTGACCCTGTGCGTCAGCTCTGCGCCCAGGGAAAAAATTTCATCGGCATATTGCCTCACAACTTCGCCGGTTTCCGTCAGCGCGAGCCCGCGACCGACGCGGTGGAAGAGGGGATGTCCGATGGTTTCTTCAAGTAACTTGATCTGGCCGCTGATGGTCTGTGGGGTGAGGTTGAGGACTTCAGCAGCACGTGCGACGGAACCTTCCCTCGCAACAGTCCAGAAGTAGAGTAAATGGGTATAGTTCAGGTGTCTCATGGCAAGTGATGTTAGATAACCGGTTTGTTTCGTAATAGTCGAATTTTGGGTTTATTTTAATCGAGAATTTCGATGTATCTAACGGTACGAGTTTAACGAAGTGATGGATTTCTTTATTCGAATAGATTTTTAGCAACTTTTGTCTAAGATGGCGTAAATACACAGGACAGTTAACCCATTGGAACCGGTTTTTCTCAGTAACCTGACTTCTCCTCCTCTGCTCTTTTTTATCCTGGGCGCGCTGGCGACACTCCTCAGAACAGACCTTGAGATACCTGAGGCTGTAGCTAAGCTGCTTTCGGTTTACCTGTTGATGGCGATTGGCTTCAAGGGTGGTGTGGCACTTTCCGAGAACGCCTTCAGCTGGGACGCATACACGGGACTGTTTATTGCGCTCTTCCTGTCTGCTCTTGTTCCTATCCTCGTCTTTTTTGTCCTGCGGCGCTCGCAATCTGTTGAAAACGCGGCCGCAATGGCTGCAACCTACGGTTCGATCAGCGCCGTTACCTTTGTGACATGCACCAGCTATCTTGATGTCAACGAAATTGACTGGAGTGGTTATCTTGTAGCCGCCATGGCACTGATGGAATCTCCCGCCATCATCATCGGGCTGCTTCTCTGCAGAATTTTTTCTGAAGGAGAAGACAAGCGCCTGCCAATCAAGGGCCTGCTGCGAGAAGCGTTTTTAAATGGGTCCGTTTTCCTGATCCTTGGCAGCCTCTGTGTTGGGTACATCTCTGGTGCCGCGGGGAAAGCGCAGATCGATGTGTTTGTGAACGACCTGTTTGTCGGTGTGTTGTGCCTGTTCCTGCTGGATATGGGCATCGTGGCGATGCGACGTCTGTCGGACCTGGGGAGCGATCGTGCAGCTGTTAAGCCGATGCAGCTTCTGGCCTGGGGTATTGCTATCCCTATCGTGAACGCTGCGCTTGCCATAGGCCTGTGTCTGCTCTTTGAGATTTCCCTTGGTGATGCGATCCTGATTACGGTGCTGTCTGCCAGTGCTTCATACATCGCGGTGCCTGCGGCCCTGCGCCTGGCACTTCCGCAAGCCAACCCCAGCCTCTATCTAACGGCTTCATTGGGTGTGACCTTTCCGTTTAATCTTCTCGTCGGTATTCCGCTGTATCATCGTGTTTTGGAGGCGATGTCATGAAAGACTGTACCCGTATTGAGATCGTTATTGAAAAAGCGCTGGCGAGGACCATGGCGGATCTTCTGATCGAATTGAATTCGCCTGGTTACACCATGATCGACCATGCAGTGGGTCGTGGTGATCGAGGGGAGCGGCGGGGTGACGATCCAACGGGAGCGTCGACGAACTGTGTGTTTATTGTTGCCTGCGAATCCAGGGAAGTGGTCGACAGAATCGTGGAAGGTGTACGCCCGCTGCTCACTCAATCAGGCGGCATGTGCCTGTTGAGTGAGGCGATTTTGGTGAAACACTAAGGGGTCAGGCAGCGACAGTTTTTTCCTGTGGGTCGTCTGAGAGTGCCCGGGTTTCGTTGTTCAAAGCAAGCACCAGGCCTCGAGGCAGGCCAAGAGCGTCAGCCAGGCCTCTAAGATAAACGGCGCCGCGTTCATGTTCTTCATTGATGAGAAGCCGTGAGGCTGTGTAGACCTCTATCTTCTGCTCCATACTGTTTGCCATCACCGCAAGTTGCGCAATGCCTAAAGGATGGTTGATTTCCTGGGACAGAGCTTCCAGCTGTGATGTTGAAAAGCCCGACTTCAGCGCGTGATCCCAGATACGATGGCTTTCATTATCGTCAAGCTGCCCATCTGCATGAGCGGCTGCAATCATCGCCCGCACAATGATATCGATATCTGCGGCTGATGCTTCCGGATCAAGGTCAAACGCCTCTTTCTGCAAGTTCTGCAACCGTGGTTCATGGTCCGGGGTTGAATCGTGGTAGGTGCGATAAGCCTGCCAGGCCAATCCGCCCAGGGCCATGAGCCCGCCCGTTTTGGCCACTTTCCTGGCAGTTTTATTTCCCAGCATGGCGCTCACCAGGGCACCTCCCGCAGCACCACCCAGTGCGCCCTTGAGGCCCGGGTTGGCATTCACAGTCTGCATGATCTTGTCGATGGGCATGTTATTACCTCTCATTAGGTCAGTTCTCGTTAGTTTCCTGACGGGGCTTTGCAAGCACTATCGGATTATTCCGTGACGAGATTCGAGCTGGCCGAATGTTTCGGGCGAGCATTCTGGTTACTTCCGATTTTTCTGATTTTCCTTACTCCAGGAATACATAGACTGCTGGTCAGTTAACGGGAGTATTGAAATGGAGCTGGCAATCTCTGTAGATCCGTCACTCGGTCAGGAGTGGTACGGGCGTATCGAGAGAATGGTTGACCTGGAGCTGAGTTCGGTCAGTTATCGTGTGCGAAAGGCCGAGGTTTCGCTGATGTCCAGCTTGTCTGGCGACGATCGTCTCAAGTGCAGTGTCAGGCTGCTCTATGCTGATAACCAGTGTGTTAACGCAGTTATGGTCAGCAGCGCGCCCAGGACCTGTGTGCTTGATGCGCTGCGCCGTTCAAAGCGGGAACTGCGCCGGAAACTTAGGCTGTATCGTCCTGTAGAAGCCTGAAGCGTATTTTTTCAAACGGGTTCCGGGTGATAAGCTGGATCCATGACCCTGCTTGTTGCTTTTTTTCTTGTTTCCATTGTTTTTTCGTTCCTCTGCTCCCTCTGGGAGGCGGCGCTGCTGAGCATTACGCCAACGTTTGCTGAGGTTCGCGCCCAGGAAGGGTCGCGCCTGGGTAAAAGCCTTGCCCAGTTTAAGAGCAATATCGATAAACCGCTGGCTGCAATCCTGACGCTGAACACCATCGCTCATACGGTGGGTGCCATCGGTGTTGGTGCCCAGGCTTCCATCATCTGGTCGGACGCAAACCCGGTGATTACAACGTTTGTTGTTCCGGCTGTCATGACACTTGCGATCCTGCTGTTCTCCGAGATTGTGCCGAAAACGCTGGGAGCCACCTACTGGAAAGAACTGGCAGGTTTTACCGTGTCATCCCTGAGACTGGTGATGTTTGTCCTGGCGCCGCTTGTCTGGATGTGCCAGGGACTGACCAGGCTACTGAAGAGAGATACCGAGGGCAGCATTTTTTCCCGATCTGATTTCCTGACCATGGCGGAAATCGGCGCGCGCGAGGGGGTCTTTGAAGAATCCGAATCCGAGATCATCGCCAATCTTATTCGCTTTGAGTCGGTGTGCGCAGAGGACATCATGACCCCGAGAACAGTTGTGCTGGCAGCGGCAGAGGAGCAGACGATTGACGACTTTCTCGATAGTCATGCCCAGATGCGATTCTCGCGCATTCCGACCTACCATGATGGTTCAAAGGATCATGTTACCGGCTTCGTTTTGAAGAGCGATCTGTTAACGGCGAAGATCAACGGCAAGGGTGGTGAGCTTATCGCCACACTCCGCCGTGACATGATGATCGTGCAGGAATCCTTTCCACTGCCTGAGCTGTTTGATCGACTTATTTCACGAAGGGAGCACATTGCGGCAGTTGTCGATGAGTTCGGCGGTATGGCAGGTGTCGTCACGATGGAAGACGCGATCGAGACTTTGCTCGGCCAGGAAATACTGGATGAATCTGATCGTGAAGTGGATATGCGCGTCAGGGCGCGAAAAGAATGGGAAAAGCGAGCCCGCGCTCGGGGCCTGGTTGAGGAGGCGCACGAGGCACCTCCTGCAGAAGATCCTAGCTCAGGATAAGGTTGATGACACCCATTCCGCCCAGTACACAGGCAACCGCAGTTGCAGTGGCGGCCGTAGCCATCAGGGCTGACGCAAAGGGATCTTCGATCCACTCGGCGATGCGGCTTCGCGGTGCTGCAACAGCTTTCACAGCATCCTTTGTTTCGTTGGTCTGGTTCTTTGTCATAACTACTCTCTATGGTCGGATTCAGATTCGGTCGCCATTCTAGAGAGATCGTGCAGCCAGACAATTCGAATTATATTGTGCAAACTTCGAGCAAACGGTTGATTGGCGACCATAGCAATGAGTTAGCTGGGGATGGCTGTAATCGTTATGATCTGCATTCCCCTGGAACGTTGAGGCTGAGTTTTTGGAAAACAGACGAGTCATTTTGAAAAAGCGCCCTGAAGGCGAGGCAACACCGGATTGTTTCGAGGTGCAGACCCAGGCGTTGGATGAACTGCCGCCCGGCCATGTCCGTGTTTCAGTGGAATACATTTCCGTGGATGCCGGTACCCGGACGATGCTCCGTGGTGAAGGATTCCATATGCAGGTCGGTGTTGGGCAGACCATCCTCGCTGGCGGTGTAGGCAGGATTATCGAATCCAGTGTTGATGGCTGGGAGAAAGGTCAGGCCGTGCGTGGCGGCCTGGGCGCACAAACGATTGCCACGGTTCCACCTGAACACCTGGAGAAAATTGAGGAAACCAACCTGCCACTGAGTGCCTGGCTGGGTGTGTTGGGTGGTTCAACCGGTGTCACAGCCTGGATAGGGATCCGCCGGGTTGCGAAGCCCGGTCCCGGTGATGTATTCGTGGTTTCTGCCGCGGCGGGAGCGGTGGGTTCCATTGCGGGCCAGATCGCGAAAAGGGATGGTGCGATGGTGATTGGTATCGCCGGCGGTAAACGGAAGACCGATTACCTGGTGAACGAACTGGGTTTTGATGCAGCCATTGATTACAAGAACGAAGACATCGGTGCTCGTCTGAAAGAGCTTGCGCCAGACGGTGTTAATGTCTTTTTCGATAATGTGGGTGGCCCGGTGCTGGATGCGGTGCTGGATAATATTGCCATGCGAGGCCGGGTGATCATCTGTGGTGCTGTGTCCCAGTATGACGATATGGATAACGTCACAGGCCCCAGCATGTACCTCCGACTGGCTGAGCGGCAGGCGAAAATGGAGGGGTTCGCCTATTTCCACTTTCCGGAGAGCATTCCCGAGGCGACCCAGGAACTGAAAGACTGGGCGCTGGATGGTTCCATCAAGATGCCGGAAGAGATCCGTGATGGCATCGAACAATACCCTGAGGCGCTGCAGTTCATGTTCCAGGGTGGTAACCTCGGCAAGTTGATGGTGAAAGCGAGTTAGTCTGCCTGTTCTTCTTTGAGCTTGTCGCGGACCTGCATCAGCACCTTACCAAAAGTGTTGTCACCGCGACGATCTCGACCACAACCCCAGTAGTAATCGTATTGGTCGTTCTCGACCAGGTGTTCATCCCCGGTCGCCAGCAGGGCTCGAGCGACCTCGGGGTGCGCCCGGCACTTCGTATACAGGGCTCGTGTCATGTATATCGAACGAAGGTTTTCCCAGTTCTCCCGCGGACGATTGAACCACCCCGTCTTGCCAAGTTTCCTTGCCTGGTCCGCTGTTGCCGCCATGCGGATCTTTTCCCGTTTGCTGTCATCCTCAAATTGCATGGCCTGGACATAGTGTTCCACGGTTGGCCAGACAAGGTCTTCCAGCTGTATCGGGTGATTGGAAACGGTGCCCAGAAGCTCGCCGTTATCCAGGCGTGACAGGTAATGGGCATTTTCTGATGGCGTGTTGAACATCTGTTACCTGGAACCCCAGAGTCTTGCGACTGCCCGGTCTTCACCCACGGTGCCGACCACAAATCCGCACAGTGCGGCGCCACCGAACACAAGCACGGGGAACAGGTAGTCGACTGAGGGTGCGAGAAAAAGGGACAGAGACGCAAGGAACGTAAAGAGGCCTGACACAGTGATGAGAATAATCCTGTGTGAACGCTTGTACACGTACGGTGTATCGCCGTCCTCAAGCGGTTTAAGAATTGGGCTGAAAATTGTGCGTACCAGGTTTTTCATGCAGGAATAATAGCACCTCGATGCTGGATAACCTGCGCTGCTGTTCTGCATCCCTGTTTCGCGGAAGCGATTGCCTCGGCACCCTTGAGTCTTGTCGACAGGTAACCGCCGTTAAAGGCGTCGCCAGCAGCGGTGGTATCAACAACAGGATGTACAGGTTCTGTAGGAACCTTCCCTGAGTCGCCCTGGCTGAAAATCATGACTTCACCTGCCCCGTTCTTTAGCACGATTTCAAGTACTCCCAGAGTGCTGATGTTTTGTATCAACTTGTCGTGGCTCGTCTCACCTCGCAGCAGTGCCTCGTCATCATAAGAAGGAAATGCCATGTTGCTGATGCCATAGGCCTTGTCTATCCAGGTTGTGGCTTCCGTGTGGTTCTGCCACAACCTCGGCCGATAGTTCGGATCGAACGCAACCAGCCCACCCTGGATGCGGTAGTCGGCCAGGAGTTCCAGCAGGCGTGTCCTGTCGGCATCCTCCAGCAGCGCCAGGGAAATGCCGGAGAAATAAACACACTGGTGTTGCGCCAGCTTTTCCGGAAGGGTGTCCAGGTAACTTCCTGGTTTAAGCCACTGCTTGAATGGTGTGGTGTCGCGCCAGTAATGGAAAGAGCGCTCACCCGTATCGTCCGTCTGGATGATGTAGAGGCCGGGTGTTCCGCCCGGGATGATTCGAACCGTATTTGTGTTCACGCCCTCATTGTTCCATGCGCCAACGAGGTAACGGGAATAGTGATCGTCCCCGGTGGCAGTAAAGAAGCTGACGTCGAGACCAAGGCGCGTGGCATAGACCGCTGTGTTAAACACGTCGCCGCCATAACCAAGTTGATAGATATCATCATGCTGGCTGAACTCCAGCATGCATTCGCCAATAACACCGAGGGAAATCATCAGGTCTCGCCTGTTCTCTTACGAAAAATGTAGCAAAAGTCCGTAGAATTAATCCAATACGAATAATAGCCAGGGGCAGCAGCAGGTCATGAGCGAACAACAAGCAGAAAAAGGTCTCGTCTACCGGTTTCTTGGCGCGGTTGAACGTGCCGGTAACAAACTCCCTGACCCGGCGATCCTGTTCCTTTATGGCATGTTGATTGTCTGGGTTTTCTCCTGGCTGCTGGCCGACTTTTCTTTCACCGTACCGTCCGCGGAAGGCAGCCGGGAACTGGCCGTTCAGAATCAACTGAGCGGCAGCAGTCTGGCGACGTTCCTGTCCAGCATGGTGACCACTTTTACCGGGTTTGTTCCCCTTGGTGTGGTGCTGGTTGCCATGCTGGGTGTCGGCGTGGCCGAGCATACCGGATTTATTAACGCTGGTTTGAAGAGCCTGCTGTCGATCACGCCTCAATCTTTGCTGACGCCCATGCTGCTGTTGGTCGCCATTGTCAGCCACACCGCTGCAGACGCGGGTTATGTGCTGGTGATCCCCCTGGGTGGGATTATTTTCTATTCCGCGGGTCGACACCCGCTCGCTGGTATTGCCTGCGCTTTCGCCGGTGTGTCGGGAGGCTTCAGTGCAAACTTCATCCCCTCGGGTATCGATCCGCTGCTGCAGGGTTTTACCCAGCAGGCCGCGCAGATCATTGACCCTGCGCGAGAGGTTAACCCGCTCAGCAACTGGATGTTCACCAGTGTGTCTTCCATTTTTGTGATTGCGGTCGGTTGGTACGTGACTGACAAAATCGTTGAGCCGCGGCTCAGCGGTACAAGAGTGGATGGCGAGGATCTGGCAGACAGCAAGATGTCGGCGTTAACAGCGGAAGAAAAACGGGGCCTCAATGCGGGCCTTGCCGCCATGTTCGTCGGTATCGTGCTTCTGGTTGCCGCCCTCTATCCTGCAGACTCTCCGCTGCGGTCCAGTGCCGGCGAAATCACGGCATTCAGCGCGCCTATCATGCAGTCCATTGTGCCGCTGATTTTCCTACTGTTTATCATCCCCGGTGCGATCTACGGCTATGTGGCGGGTACAGTAAAAAATCATCGTGACATCATTGCGGGGATGACGCAGAGCATGTCGACCATGTCTTATTACCTGGTGATGGTGTTTTTCTGCGCGCAGTTCACCTATGCGTTTGGCCAGAGCAATCTGGGTGCGTTACTGGCGGTAGAAGGGGCCGATGTGCTGCAGAAGCTGGCATTGCCGGGAAGTCTCACCATCGTGGGTATCGTATTGCTGACAGCGTTCGTGAACCTGCTGGTGGGTTCGGCGTCGGGCAAATGGGCGCTGCTGGCACCGATCTTTGTACCTGTCCTGATGCAGGTGGGTATATCACCGGAGCTTACCCAGGCGGCTTACCGGGTAGGCGACTCCTCAACCAATATCATTACACCGCTGATGCCTTATTTTCCGCTGGTCGTAGCCTATTGCCAGAGATGGGTGACCACGACGGGAATAGGTACGGTGACTGCCATGATGTTACCGTTTTCGGTCACATTGCTCATCGGGTGGAGCCTGCTTCTGCTTGCGTTCTGGATGCTGGGGATTCCTTTGGGGCTCGCTTCGAGTTACGTCTATCTCTGATAGGGGAGAGAGATGGCATCTACTGAAGCTCCGGTCAGCGGCAGGTCGAAAAACCACTTGATTAGCATTAATCGATTATCCCGAAGTGATTTTGCGAATAATTCGGGTAAAACTCTGCTCCATTTTAGGTCATGATATTGGCTTCTGGAAAAGGATAGAAAGTTATGTCGACTGTCTCTGAAGCCCTTTCAAGTGCGAAAGTCATCTTTGGTGAGATTGTGCCGCTTGTTTACCGGATGGCAATCAAACCGCCACCAGAAGATGCCATAGATAACCTGCCCACGCGCCTTGCCAAAACTGCAAGCGAGTGCCCGAACAAAACCGCCACTATCTTTGAGGGGCGTAGCATCACCTGGGGTGAGCTGGATCACCGTGTCAGCCAGGTGGCACAGGCCCTGCGGGACCGTGGCGTGACTTTTGGGGACACGGTCAGCCTGATGATGGACAACCGGATTGAGTTTATTGAGAGCATGTTCGGCATCATGCGTGCCGGTGCTGCAGTGTCACTGATCAACACGAACCTGCATGGTGCCCAGCTTGCACACTGCGTATCTACCACAAAAGCCAAGGCTATTATCGTTGGCAGTGAGCACGGTGAGGTTGTCGGTGATATCAAGGCTGAGTGTGAGCTGGAAGAGGGGAAAGACTTTCTCATGGTGGCAGATGCTGATACCCCGGCGACGCCAAATTGGGCAGTAGACTTCAGTGCCGAACTCGAAAACACGACTCCTATTGCTGAATCGCTTATCCCGCCGGTTCGGCAGAAAGATCCCGCTCTGTACATTTTTACTTCCGGCACAACGGGTATGCCCAAGGCAACCATCCAGAAACAGAGTCGCCAGACGCTCTTCTGCGACCTGGGCTATCGGGTGGGATGGAAGCTGGAGCGCGACGATACGGTCTATATCTGCCTGCCGTTGTATCACGCGACAGGTTTGTGTATTGGTTTCCTTGCCGCTATGAATGTTGGCGCCACGGTTGTATTGAGGCGCAAGTTCTCAGCCAGTAATTTCCTGGCTGATGTCCGGGAGCACAATTGTAACGCCTTCGTTTACATCGGGGAGCTCTGTCGTTACCTGCTGGCCCAGCCGGCTAAACCTGATGATGGCAACAATCCACTGCAGAAGATTACGGGCAATGGTCTGCGACCTGATATCTGGATGGAGTTCAAGCAACGTTTCCAGATACCAAAGATTTATGAGTTCTACGGTGCATCCGAAGGTAATACAACCTTTATGAACTTCTTCAACCGGGATAAAACCATTGGCGCCTCAATCGTTCCGCCTACCCTGGTTCAGTATGATGTGGCGAAGGACGAAATCGTTCGTGATGAAAATGGCTTCTGTAAGAAGGTCGAGCCAGGCGAGCCTGGCCTGCTGCTGGGTCCGATCACAAAATCCACAGAGTTCGTAGGTTATACCGATCGTGAAGCGACTGAGAACAAAATCCTGCGCAATGTCTTCAAGCAGGGTGATGCCTATTTCAACACGGGTGACCTGATCAAGATGGTAGACGCGGGGTTTGCGCTGGGTATGAAACACTTCCAGTTCGTGGACCGCGTTGGCGACACTTTCCGGTGGAAAGGGGAAAACTGTTCTACCAATGAAGTGGGTGAAATCATCAACGGTCACCCGGATATCGACGTCTGCAACGTCTATGGTGTTGAAGTACCGGGTACGGATGGCAGGGCAGGCATGGCCGCACTGGTCCTGCGCGAAGGTGCATCGTTTGACTCCGAGAGTGTCTCGAAGCTGGTTGAAAAAGATCTTGCCACTTACGCCAGGCCGGTTTTCATCAGGATTCTCCAGGAACAGCAACTGACCGGAACCTTCAAGTTGCAGAAAGGCGATCTCCGGGAAGCGGCTTTCCACCCGGGCAAGGTCAGTGATGAACTTTATGTCTGGAAGCCCGGCGCCTCTGGTTACGAGAAGCTCGACGGTGAGTTCTACGAGAAGATCATGGCAGGTGAAGCGGGTTACTAAGCATGAGGTTGTCTCTAGCGGTCCTCGTACTTGTTTCAGTTTTAGGGTCTTTGCCCGCTACCGGTGCAGGAATCGATCTCGAGAATAACAGCATCACCATATCGCTCAGGCAGGAGCCACCCAATCTCGACAGCACTCTCAGCGAAGACACCACCAGCTCAAAGATTATTCGCCTGATCAACGAAGGGCTGGTTGGCGTGGACCGCCGCGGCCAGATTGTGCCCCGGGTTGCCCACTCCTGGGATATCGACGTGATGCAGGTGACATTTCACCTTCGTGACAATGCAAAATGGAGTTATGGCGAGCCGGTCACCGCTCACGACTTTGTCTACTCCTGGCGCCGGCTGGTTGATCCTAAGACAGGTGCGCGTGGTTAAACCCTTTTTGCACACCTCGTCAGAAACGGCGAAGAGATCATGGCGGGTGAGTTGCCCCCGGAAGAACTTGGCGTCGAAGCGCCTGATGACTACACATTTGTCGTCAGCCTGAGCCAGCCCGCTTCCTACTTTATCTACATTGCATCCGGGGTTCCCTATTTTCCGCTGAACCAGAAGTTTGTTGAAGCGCAGGGCGACGAGCATGCGGCAGATGCAGAGAACCTGTTGTCCAACGGCGCCTTCAAGATGGATAAATGGGTGCACAGCGCCAGCATCGAACTGTCTCGCAATCCGCATTACTGGGATCGGGGAGAGGTTGCCCTTGACGCTCTCGACGTTGGTTACATTACGGCAGACACGCGCTCCTTGCTGAACCTCTACAACAGCGGAGAAATTGCGGAGCTCGAGCTCGAAGAAGATATTCTGAAAGACGCTGTGAACAAGAATCTCAGGATTCGAAAAGTCCCGCGTAACTGCATCGCCTGGGTCTGGCTGAATACCCGTGAGGGCAGGGCGACCAGTGATCGTCGGATTCAAGAGGCCATTCGACTGGCACTTGACCGTGACAGTTACGTGAACAGTATTGTCGCTTTGCCCGGCACAGAGCGGATCGATTCGCCCTTTACGAAACAGCTCCGCGGTGTGAATTCTGATTTCCAACGTGAATTCCCGGCACCGGCGATCGATTACGACGTTGCGAGGGGCAAAGCTATCCTGGAAGAAGTCAGGAACGAAAAAGGAGCGCTGCCACCGATTGTCCTGCTCGCGAATGAAACTCGCCAGATAGAGGCGGAGTTCATCCAGGGGCAACTGATCAGCAAGCTGGGCCTTGATGTCAAAGTCGACAAGCAGACGTTCAAGCAGGCCATCGAGAAACAGCGCAATGGTGATTTCGACCTGGCGCGCGTGGGCTTCTGTGGCGGTTCACTCACCGATCCGATTGCCTACGCGTCATCTTTTGAATCAACAGGACCCTTTAATGACGGTGGTTATAACAATTCCGAATATGATCGATTGCTGAATGAAACCCGCAACACCATAGACCAGACAAAACGCATGCAAGCGTTCGATGCCATGCAGAAACTGCTGTACCAGGACATCCCGATGATACCGACACACCAGTATTCCTACGTCTATGTGCAGGATCAGCGCCTCGTCGGTTTCCAGCGATACCCACTGGAAGACTTCTTCAGGGGAAGGATTCGTTAGGCAGTGTTCTGGTCCGATCGTTTGTTTTCTTTTAGTCTTTTTAAAACTTTGGAGATCTGAAATGGCAGAAGCCTACATTATTGACGCATGTCGCACGCCCAGGGGTATCGGCAAGCAGGGCAAGGGCGCACTGGCGCACCTGCATCCACAACATCTTGCTGCGACCGTGCTGGGGGCACTTGCCGAACGCAACAACCTCAAGACAGAAGAAATTGACGACATTATCTGGGGCACCAGTTCACAGCGTGGTTCACAGGGCGGCGATCTTGGCAGGATGGCTGCGCTGGATGCGGGCTTTGATATCAAGGCATCTGGTGTGACGCTGGATCGCTTTTGCGGTTCAGGCATTACTTCCGTCAGCCTCGCGGCTGCGCAGGTCATGTCAGGGATGGAAGACCTGGTGATTGCTGGCGGCACTGAGATGATGAGCTATACCTCGGCATCTGCTGATCCAACCGTACCGCCTGTGCTTGATTCAGGTAACCTGCACCTGCGTGAACTACACCCGCAATCACAACAGGGTGTCTGTGCCGATGCCATCGCAACTCTGGAAGGCATCGATCGTGAAGCTGTGGATCAGCTTGCGTTTGTCAGCCAGCAAAGAGCAGCCAGGGCGATTGAAGAAGGTCGCTTTGATAGGTCGCTGGTGCCCGTTTACAACCTGGATGGCTCGCTGGCACTGGACCGGGAAGAGTTTCCGCGCCCGGGTACCACCATGGAAACGCTTGGTGAGCTTAAAACTGTATTTGATCTCTATATGGACATCCCGGTGGACGGTGAAGGTAACAACTACGGTAACCTGGTCACTCGTAAGTACCCGCAGCTTGAAGGCAAGATCAATCACGTCCATCACGCGGGTAACTCGTCCGGTGTGGTAGACGGCGCAGCGGCGCTGCTTCTCGCTTCACCATCTTATGCTGAGAAAAACGGCCTGAAACCTCGCGCCCGAATCGTTGCCACGGCGAATATGGGTGATTGCCCGACTCTAATGCTGAACGCACCGGTTCCCGCTGCTAAAAAAGTCCTGGAGAAAGCTGGCCTCAGCAAAGAAGACATTGATGTCTATGAAATTAATGAAGCCTTCTCTGTGGTTGCCGAGAAGTTTATTCGAGATATGAATCTTGATCGTGAAAAGGTCAATATCAATGGCGGCGCCATGGCGCTCGGTCACCCGATTGGTGCAACCGGTTCCATATTGATCGGCACAGCCCTGGATGAGCTGGAACGTTCCGGTGGACGTTATGGTCTCATCACCATGTGTGCGGCCGGTGGCATGGCGCCGGCCATCATTATCGAGCGAATCTAACGACCGCTCTATGTTTGATGCAATCAGTTCGCACGTGGCGGAGCTGCTGACCGAACGAGGTGAATCTGTCTCGGTGGCTGAGTCTTCAACCGGCGGACTGATTTCAGCGAACCTGCTCGCTGTGCCCGGGGCTTCGAGCTATTTCCTGGGTGGCAGCGTGGTTTATACGCTCGATTCAAGACGCGCGTTCCTGGAGCTTGACCGGGAAAAAGTTAAAATCCTGAAACCGCTGACCACGGAAATGGTGGAAGAGTTTGCGCATGCTGCCAGGCGTAAGCTGGATGCTACATGGGGCATTGCGGAACTCGGTGCGGCGGGACCGGCGGGTAGCCCTTACGGTCACTGTGCAGGAACGAGTGTGATCGGAATCAGCGGCCCGAGAACCCGTTCGATCCTGGTTGAAACGAACTCCGATGATCGGCAGGCGAACATGCAGGTGTTTACGCAGAAAGCGCTCGCATTGTTCGAGGAAACACTCCTTGCTGACTAGCTGAATCGATCAGCGGGCGACCAGCTGGTACAGCCAGACCTCTTCAAAATTTCGAGGGTCTCGCATAAACGGCCCCCGGGTGATCCACATCTCCGCAAATTCGTTGATGTGATCCTGGTCGTTAATGCGAACGGCGCGAGCTTCGTAGATGACCTCACCTATTTTTACCCTGACGAGTGGACTCTGCTCGATGTTCTTAACCCAGTTGGTCCTGGTGTCGCCGGCGTAGACGTACAGACCGCCATTCATCTGGATGTAGGTGAAGTTGTTGGAGTAGGGGTCGTCCGGGCGAGTTTCCAACTGCGCCAGGCCTGACTCTTCGGGGAGCTGCCAGGTGTCTGGGGTCTCAGCGACCGTGCCGCCCAGTTTGCCGCCTGCCAGAAAAATGAACGGACCTTCACAGGCCGAAAGAAAGAAGCAGCAGGTTATAACTGCAATAGATCGAATCAAAGAGTGCATGTTCATTCTATTTGCCAGCCGCGTGGGTTAGCGGCAATCTCCTCACGTTTGGTTTTAAGGTAGCTCTTCAAGCGCTCGAAGGCCTCGGGATGTAGATTACTGATTTCGTGGGCTTCTGCACCCGAAATGTAAGACAGATGCTCCCGGTTACGACCGGTATCACCCGTTGCCCAGGTCAGTTTGAACTGATCGTCGCGCACGGCGCCAGGCAAGGGGTTAAGCGTCGGGAAATAGTATAGAAGGTCGTGGTTCGATTCGCCCTTTGTCAGTGTTGAGGAAATGTTTTTGCCGTCGATGATTCGATCCGTTGGGAGATCCAGATCGAGCAGGCCCAGTATTGTCGGCATGATATCCGTGTTCATCGCCATGGCATCGGTGACGGAACCTGCCGGGACGCGTTCAGGCCAGCGGACAATCATCGGGACGCGTTGGCCACCTTCCAGGATTTCCTGCTTTCGCCCGCGAAGCGGACCGGCACTGCCGTTGTAATCGGCGCCATTGTCACTGGTGATGATCACAAGCGTATTTTGGTCGAGACCCAGGCGGGTAAGCGCCTGCATGATCTCGCCGGTACTTCGGTCCAGGTCCTCGACAACATCGCCGTAAGTGCCGCCCCGTGAACGACCAGCCTGCTCAGAAGATGCGTAGTGGGGAACGTGCGGAAAACTGTGTGGCACAAACAGAAAGAACGGATCGTCTCCCTGTTTTTCCAGGAACTCAATGGCCTTGCTGGTGTACATCCGGGTTAAATTCGTCTGGTCTATACCTTCCCCTGGCAGGGGAGACCATTCGTCACGCTCACTTGCCAGGAAGCCACCCTGGCGTTTGTCTTTGATAATAACTTCGTCGTTGTCGTACAGATCAAGGGGGTACATATCATTGCTGTAGAGCACGCCGTACCAGTCATCGAAGCCGAAATCAGTTGGTCGGTAACCTTCGCGTGTTCCAAGGTGCCATTTGCCGACCATACAAGTTTGATATCCCACCTGCTGTAACACTTCGGCCAGCGTAATTTCTTCCCTGGGGAGTTCATTGGCGAGCCCCAGCATGCGCCGCGCCCAACCGATGGCGTGGTCATCATTAAAAAACACATGCCTGTCCGTCCGGGTTCGTGCAGGGAAACGGCCTGTTAACAGTGCTGCGCGGGACGGGGTGCAAACAGGCGATGCGGAATAGAAGTTCGTCATCCGAAGGCCCTGGGTGGCGATCTGATCGATTTGCGGCGTATCAATCAGGGAGTTGTCGTAACTGGAAAGATCGCCCCAACCGAGATCGTCGAAAAAGATCAGAACTATGTTGAACTTATCCTCCGAGCTGGCTTCCATTGCCTGCAGGTACTCGAGCTTTGACTGCAGGTGCTTTTCTGAGACAGCAGGACCGCTGTATTCAACGTAGATCGCCCGCATCGCCAGAGACAGAACGGCCAGTATCAGCAGAACAACGATAGGGATGCCGATGATGGCAGCAGTGAGGCGTAACAGCTTCATAGTGGAGATTTCCGGTAGTCAGCTGGTTCAGCTTACCCGAAACTGGCGGAGAGGGAGGGATTCGAACCCTCGATACCGTTAGGTATACACACTTTCCAGGCGTGCTCCTTCGACCGCTCGGACACCTCTCCGTATTGTAGACCTCATTTCGACCGAAGGCGCGTAGCGCCGAAGCACAGAGATCTCTCGGCTTCGCTCGAGATGAGGAAAAGCCCGTAATGTGCTCATTACGGAAGCGGCGCACGATAGCCTAGTTGTGCAATTATTTCAATGAATCAGTGACTTAGGCGCGACGGGTTCGGCGGCAGCGCTCTGAGCAGTATTTCACCCCGCTCCAGTCCCTGGCCCATTTTTTCCGCCAGGTGAACGACTTCTCACAGACGACACAGACTTTGGTGGGCAGGTGGGGTTTCCGGTGACTCATGTAGCCTGTTGTTCGACCGGCCAGTCGTAGTAATCGAGACTGTCGAGGGGTGCGGTGGCAGGTTCACCCGACCAGCGGGAGCGGTAGCTACCATCAGGGTCAAACATCTCTGTCTGTTTTTCGATGTTGAAATGCCGGCCACCCCTGGGATCTGCCCCGACTCCAGCAATGTACTGCCAGTTACCCCAGTTGCTGCAGGCGTCATAGTCGATAAGCTGCTCAGCGAAGTAACTCGCTCCACATCGCCAGTCCACACCCAGTTCGTTAACAAGGCAGCTCGCAACAATTTGGCGCGCCAGATTGCTGAGCAATCCTGTTTCGTTCAATTCATGCATCGCGGCGTTAATCAGGGACCAGGGTGTCTGCCCCGTTGACCATTTCAGAAACCTTTCGCGGTAGAAACTTGTTAGAGGGCGTTGACCTTGGATGCCGGAGAAATCAAACAGCCGATCTCCGTGGTGTTCACCGTACCACCGGAAAAACTCACGCCATAGAAGCTCGAACAGAATCCAATGTGTGGATTCATTTCTCCCGATCTCCTCTTCATATCGTGAAAGGCGTCGGTAGACCTGGATGGGCGAAATGCACCCATGCGCCAGGTAGCTGGAAACACCGGTCGAATAATGCTGGCCCTGCAGGGCGTTCCTGGTTTCCTTGTAAGTGGATGCAGCACCGGTACGAAAGTAGTTTTCCAGGTGCGTACTGGCCGCGAGGCTGCCTCCGACAGGTGTTTCACACTTTGATGGAGCTGTGACCAGACTGCTGTCGAGTTCTACAGAGGCAGGGAGTCTGCACGGTGCCTGGACGGATTGCCGAAAAGACTGGTTCTGTAGTGCCCTCCGGAATGCTGAAAAGCTTTGCGGGAAGTGTTCAATTTCGAGCTGGTGTTGCTGATAGAGCGTCGAGCTGTCTACTTCGACAAAATCTAGCGAAGGGAAATCGGCGGCAAGCACGCGCCACCAGGTGTTGCTCCTGGCATCGTGACCCCGGGTTCTAATCACTTGATTAAAACGACCTGTATTCAGGATTTCTGTGAGGATCCGTCGAGGATCACCTTCTTTAAGATGTAGCACCTGGCCAAGTTCGGCCAGGCTCTGGTTCAAATCCTGCAGGGATTCTCGAAGGAACCGCCAGCGATGGCGTCCCATGCCCCGACATCCGAATCGGTCAGTCCTGAACAGTGAGTCATCCACGCAATACAGGATTGCCAGGCGATCTGCTTTAGCAGCAAGGTTAAGAGCAGGATTGTCTTCGACGCGAAGGTCGTCCGTCAAGAGATACAGTGTGGCCATATATGTCTTACGCGAGGCTGAGGGTCCGGATCAGTACAAAACCTGGATGAAGGAATTGTTGTAGCATTTGGGGATGAACGAGCGTCTGCTGCGCCAGGGATTCCTGGGCCTTTTCCTGCTGTCATTGCTGGTGATCCTGCTGGTCCAATGGCTCTGGCCAGATACAGAGACCAACGAGAACAGGCCGCTGGCATCCTTTCCCGAGCAGCCAGTAACGATCGATCAGTGGGCGGAGTTCCGGGCTTCTTTTGAAAGCTACATGGACGACAACTTCGGTTTTCGTCGAGGTCTGCAACGCACGTTTCATCGGTTGATTGTTGCGACTGGCACGTCACCACTCGAGAACATTCTCCTTGGACACGACGGCTGGCTCTTTACCGCACACAGGTCGCTGACTGATCAGCACAGGGGGGCCATGCCACTGGATCCGGGGACTCTGGATAGCTATGTTGACGCTTTCAGGCAACAGCGCCGCTGGGTCGAGGGGCAGGGTGCCCGCCATTTTCTCATGCCGCTGCCGGACAAGAACACGATTTACCCGGAATACTTACCGGAATGGGCACGTCCGGTTCAACCGGGGCGTTTTGCGCAGCTGCAGGATGCGTTGACAGAGGCCGGTGAACCGTTCGTGGATTCACTGCTTAACCTTTCCGAGGCTAAAGAGCGCGGCGAGTGGATTTACTGGCAGACTGATACTCACTGGAACTGCCTCGGCGCTTATCATGCCTACCAGGCCTTGATGGATCAGGTTCAATCCACCGGCGTTCCTTATCGAAAACGAATTACAAACCGTGAGCTGGGTCTTGAAGCAAGGCCACCGTCAGTGGGTGGTGATATGTCGCAGATGCTCATCATGGAAGACATTCTGTTGGAACGTCGGGATGTCAGTTGTCGTCTAGTATTCCAGGACTCCCTGTCATTTTCCGCTGAAAGACTGAAAGATGGGGCAATACACAGGAACTTTATCGCCCGCCCAAAAAATGAGGTGTGGCGATATCGCCAGGATGTCCCTATTGTTGAATCCAAAGCGCTGCTGTTCAGGGATTCATTTGCACATCTGCTCTTGCCGTACCTCGTGAAGAGCTTTGATGAACTGGTGGTCGCCCCTCATGGCGAGCTGGAGTTTGATGAGCAACTGGTCCTTGAGCACCAGCCCGATCTGGTGATTTACCAGTTCGTGGAGCGTGACCTTATTGTCAGGCCTGAGCGGGATCAACTTGCCGCCCCGGTGGTTAAAGTTGCTGAAACCACTGTAAACAAAAACCAATAAGTGACCCGATCACCAGGATGTATATCGGTGGCATGCTGATCAACAGTCCGGGCATCCTTTTGTCCGGTGCCTTGTAGTAGCCCAGGGCGTAGGCAAGTCGGCCGATCGGCCAGAAAATGCCGATGCCTGCTGCCCATAAGGGGCTCACCGAAAAAGAAAACAGCCACAGTGCGGGCAGGAACAAAACCAGGTGCTCGAGCGTGTTCTGGTGTGCTCTCACGTGCCAGAGGTACTCATCGGGCCCGTCATGCCTGGGTGCTGGCACGTCAAACTTTCCTCTCGCCATCCCGGATTTGTAGAGCGTGAAGTAATAGACCAGTAGCGCGAGGCCGCTGACGATTCCCGGGTATGTCATATCCATGAACGCTGTCTCCTGGTGCATTGGAACGAGTGTAGCTGAACCCCGTTTTTAGTGCTCCGTGTTTTTTTGGATAAGTCCAAATAAATCAGATGGATAGCTGGATTATCCAGTACCGCTATAGTGTGAGTATTTTGTAACTTCGTGTAAGTTTTCGCGGTTTTTCGCGCACAACACTCCATCTACCGGATAGTTCTGGGATTTTTGTTGTACAAGGATTAGAGTACGCGCCCATGCGAGCCACGTATGTTTAAGCCGGTATCGTTGCCGCGCTGGTTGTCCTCTGGTTGGCCTCAGGTCAACTGGGCGAGGACCCGCAACCCCCTGCAATGAACATTGCAGAGCAAAATCAGCGCGTTTCGGCAATGCAGTAAGAAAAGCCCGCTACCCGTGTCAGGGTGGCCACTGTTCACGCCAGTGAGCAGCAGCGAACCCTGTCCGTTCGTGGCAGAACCCAGAACAAGCGATCCGTCGTCGTCCAGTCACAGGTGTCCGGCATTGTCGTCGAGCGTCCGGTTGAACGGGGCGATGTCGTTGATGAAGGCGACCTCCTCTGTCGAATTTCTGTGGAAGACCGTGAGGTCGGGTATGCCGAAGCAAAAGCCGCGGTTGAGCAGGTGAAAATTGAATTTGAGGGCAGCCAGAGACTTTCCAGGCAGGGGCTGCAATCTGAAACCGCGATTGCCCAGACCCGTGCCCGACTGGCAGCGGCTGAAGCGATACTCGAACGCAAGCGACTGGATCAGGAACGGCTTTTTATTCGCGCGCCGTTCCACGGCGTTGTAGAGGAAAGGCATATGGAAGTCGGACAGTTTGTATCGCCGGGTTCATCCTGCGTCACCCTGGTTGATCTGGATCCCATGCTGTTCGTGGGTAATGTGACGGAGAATGAACGACGTTTCCTTAAGACTGGCCAGGTCGCACAGGCAACGCTTTCCACCGGTGAGGTGATCGAAGGTGAAGTGACCTTTGTTGCCAAGACTGCAGAAGAATCGACCCGTACCTATCGTATTAACATCGAAGTTGAGAATGAGGATTTCCACATCCCCAGTGGGCTGACTGCGCAGATCAGGATCCCGGTCGAAACCATTCAGGCACAGAAAATATCCCCGGCATTGCTTGTGCTCGATGATGAAGGTCAGCTAGGTGTGCGTGGCATCAACGCCGAAAATATTGTCCAGTTCTATCCTGTTGAAGTAGTTTCGGATGAGGCGGATGGCATCTGGGTCAGCGGCCTGCCCGAGGTGGCGCAGCTTATCGTTGTGGGTCAGCAACTTGTCGTCTCAGGCCAGCGGGTAGACCCGACACACGAACCCCTGGATATTGTGCAGACCGGTGAGGGGAAAGGCGCAAGGCTATGAACTCCCTGGTTGATGCTGCGGTCAATCGCACCCGCACGACGTTGCTGATCATGCTGATGGTCATCATTGCTGGTGTCGCCTCCATGCGGGCGATTCCCATCGAGGCGGATCCCTATATCCAGGTTCCGTTTTTCCAGATTCAGATATTCCATGAAGGTATCTCGCCGGAGGATGCAGAACGCCTTCTTGTCATGCCGATGGAAATAGAGCTGCGCAGTGTTGAAGGTGTAGAAGAACTGACGTCCTATGCAACAGAAAACTTCGGCATGGTTTTCGTCGAGTTTGATGCGGACTATGACATCAATGCAGCGTTGATGGATGTTCGTGAGGCTGTCGACCGTGCCAAGGCGGAGTTGTCCAGTACCGCCGAGGAACCGATTGTTCGAGAAGAAACGACCGCGGACTTTCCCATCCTGCAGGTGAACCTGGTGGGTGATGAAGTGCCTGAGCGTCTGCTTTATAACCTTGCCCTTGATCTTCGGAACGAAATTGAAAGCCTGCCTAATGTGCTGGATGCGGAGCTGCAGGGGCATCGAGAAGAGCTGCTTGAGATCATCATTGACCCCGTCGCGCTGGAGTTTTACCAGATTTCCGGAGAAGAGCTTATTGGTACGCTGGCACGTAACAACCGTCTTGTACCAGCCGGTAGTATCGATACGGGAGAAGGGCGGTTCTCAGTCAAGGTGCCCAGTGTCATCGAATCAGCCAGTGACCTGTTTGACCTGCCGGTAAAAACCGAGGGAGACGCTGTTGTGACATTGGATGATGTCGCCACGGTGAAAAGAAGCTTCAAGGATCGTTCCAGTTACGCACGGGTGAACGGCCAGCGCACGATCTCGATTAACGTTCTTAAGCGCGGCGAAGCGAACATTATCGACACGGTCAGGCAGACAAAAGCAATTGTTGAGAAAGCGAAGCCAAACCTGCCGAGCAAGGTTGAGGTGTTTTATACGCAGGATCAGGCACCCTGGGCAGAGACCCAGGTGCGTGAGTTACAGGGAAATATTCTAACGGCTCTGGCGCTTGTCATGATTATTGTGGTCGCCGCGATGGGGATACGCTCCGGGATGATTGTTGGATTGGGTATCCCTGTTTCGCTGGTGTTTTCGGTGATCATCCTGAACTTGATCGGTCTCACTTACAACTTCATGGTGATGTTCGGCATGCTGCTCGCGCTCGGTATGCTGATCGACGGGGCCATCGTTGTCACGGAATACGCTGACCGACGAATGATTGAAGGGGCGCACCGGCGCCAGGCTTATGCAGATGCTGCCAAACGTATGTTCTGGCCGGTTGTGGCTTCCATCGCGACGACCCTTGCCGCATTCCTGCCGTTGATGTTCTGGCCGGGTATGGTTGGGAAGTTCATGCGCTATCTGCCGGTGACAGTGTTTACGGTGCTTGCTGGAAGTCTTTTGTATGCCCTGGTGTTCGGTCCGGCAATCGGCGCAGTGTTCGGCAAGGCAGAGAAAAACCAGGAAGATTTTAAGCGTAACCTTGAAATCATGGAAAACGGTGACCCGACCACACTGGGTGGGGTTACTGGGTTCTACGCCAGGGTTCTGCGCTGGTGCTCCACGCACGCCTTTGTCACCCTGGGTTTGACCCTGGGTGTTCTTTGGGGAAGTTTTGCGGCTTATGGCAGTTTTGGCAAAGGTGTGATCTTCTTCTCTGACTCCGAACCTAGCTTCGCCATGATTCGAGTTAAGGCTCGAGGCAATATGTCTGCCAGTGAGATTAATGAACTTGTTTCTGAGGTTGAAGAGATCGTGGTTAACGTCGATGGTATCAAGGACGTTAACCTCTGGACCATGGTGCCCGGTGGTCCCTCCAGGGGCTCGGCGGATCGCATCGGTATGATGTTCGTTGAACTTCTGCCGGAGACACAACGCTCAATCACGGGGACAGAAATTCTCGAGACTATCAGGGAGAGGTCCAAGAATCTCTCCGGTTTCACTATTGAAGTGGAGGACATGGAGCAGGGACCTCGCCAAGGCAAGCCAATAGAAGTTCAGTTTTCTTCGTTCAACCGGGAATTGCTGGAACCTGCGGTGACGGAAGTCTTTAATTACATGGAAACCGTAGATGGACTCCGTGATATTGAAGACACGCGTTCCCTGCCCGGGCTTGAATGGAAACTGAACGAGGATCGCGCGCAGGCTGCGCTCTATGGCGCTGATGTAACGTCTGTGGGCCTTGCCGTTCAACTCATTACCAACGGAGTCAAGATTGGCGAATATCGTCCGGACAAATCAGACGATGCGGTCGATATCCGCGTCAGGTATCCGGAAAAAGACCGGGGTATCAATGCGCTCGACGAACTCAAAATTTATACCCGGCAGGGACAGGTGCCTATCTCTAACTTCGTGACCCGGGAGCCTGCGCACAATGTTGATACGATTCAGAGAGTGGACGGCCAGCCGGTTGAATACATTCGGGCGGCGGTCAAGCCGGGTGTGCTGGCCGACGACAAGGTCAAGGAAATGCAGGCGTGGCTGGCTACCCAGAATTTTGACCCCCGGCTTCGAATAGATTTCCGTGGTGCCAACGAGGAACAGGAAGAGTCCCAGGCATTTACCCAGGTGGCGTTCGGTCTTTCGCTGATGCTGATGTTCGTGCTGCTGGTTACGCAGTTCAACAGCCTCTACCAGGCGATGCTGATTCTATTTGCAGTGGTGATGTCGACCGCGGGTGTACTCATCGGCCTGTTGATCACAGACAGGGCTTTCAGCTCTTTGCACACAGGCATCGGCATTGTGGCTCTGGCGGGTATTGTCGTTAACAACAATATTGTATTGATCGACACCTTTAACCATATCCGCCGTAATCATCCTGAACTGGACTATGTTTCCGTAATCGTGCGCACAGGCGCCCAGCGTCTGCGGCCGGTAGTCCTGACAACTTTGACCACCGTGTTTGGTCTGTTGCCATTGGCGATGAACTTCAGCGTCGATCTGGTCAATCGTTCCATACAGTATGGAAGCCAGATGTCTGCCATGTGGGTGCCACTCTCCCAGGCCATCGTCTCAGGCATGGCGTTTGCGTCGATCCTGACGCTGGTCGCGACACCGGCATTACTGGCGATCCCTTTCCAGCTGATTCCTGCCAGAGATCGCATGGTTGTACTGGCCCGCACTTACCTCTCGAGATTTGGACTGACGCAATAGCTTGCCTGCAATGTGGCTTTCTCTCTGAATGGAAGACGCCTCCTGAAGCCAACGCTGTGAGGCACGCAGCGTAGCGAGTTACTTGCTCTTTGGTGCTTCTTCGCTCTCCAGCCACTTCTTCAGCGTATCGTGGAAGTGGCGAATTTTCGTTTCCTGGTAGCTGGCGTAAATGGTTTCTCCTTTCGGGTGACACTTAACCCCTTTCTGCACCATTTTGTGATTCACGTAATCCTGGTTAAAGATCTTGGCGAGGTTGCTGCCAATCTCTGCCGCCAGGGTGTAGTCGTCATCAATGTCCAGGAAGGTACATTTCGCTGGTTCAGGCATCTCCGCACCTTCGGGTAACGGAATCATGTACATCACCTCGTGCAGTGACTGCTCAGGATTGTCACCGTCCGGTCTGAATCGATAGAAGATCGGGTTGAAATCTGCCCAGGGGCTGATGTTCGGGAATACGGAGTAGTAAATCGCATCATTCAGGTCAGCGTCGCTGACCTTGTCCACTGCATCACCAAACACGGGGCGCATGGCATCGCGCCGGGTCTGTGCTGTGCCGCTTCGGTATTCCAGGGGGTCGGACGGGTAGACCATCGGCGTTTCCTCTTCGCCTGGTACAATCTTGCCGCCAACCCAGCTGCACATCTGGATGTCGGCTGACTTGACGTCACCCTCCAGGTATTCGGCGTGTTCCGTAAACCGGCCCGTGCGACCGTCGGGAGTTTCGACTTCCACGAGGTTTTCCTCGATGCGTCGATACACGTGTCCGCTCAGCATGTGTTTCATGCTGAGATAGGCCTTGCCGTCGGGATAACATTCCTGGGCGTTTTCCTGCAGGTGGGTGTGCGGGCTCGGATAGCCTGAAGCGGACATGGCGCGGGAGACATTACCCCAGACGTCGTACTTGGAATTCACGTCACTGAAAGAACCCAGCAGTTCCGGGTGCGTGGCGACCACATGGTAGGACTCCATGAATGCTTCCTGCGCAATCTTCCAGTTGCAGGGCAGGCGCTTGATCAGGTGTGCTGCCTTGTAACGTCGTTCAAAAGGAATACCGAAATGGCGATCGAAGTCGCCGATAAAATCCTCCAGAGGCTCGCAGTTGGGGTCCGGGTTGATGAAATAGAACCCGCCCCATTTGCCAATAGGGATTTCCTGAAGTGAATATTCTTCTTCTGTGACTGATGGGAAGTCCCAGTGACCGGGTATCTCCTTCAGGCTGCCATCGAGGTTCCAGGACCAGCCATGGAATGCGCAGCGAAACACCTTCAATTCTTTCCTGTGGTTATCACAGAGGGCACGGCCGCGATGCAGGCAGACGTTCGGGTAGGCTTTCACCTCATCCTCAGACACCCTGACAATCATGAAGGACAGGGATGCAATATCGTAGACATGGGTGTCTCCGACATTCGGGATGTCTGATTGATGGCAGGCCATCTGCCAGACCCGTTTCCACAGTCGTTCCACTTCCAGGTCATGTTCTTCTTTTGAGTAGTACTTATATGTTGGCACCGTTGTCACGCCACCCGGATAAGGTGAATCCTCCAGGTACACCGCGGGCGGTGGGACTTTGTCAGCTTTAAGGATGTCGTTGTAGGAGATGCCGGCGGAGCGATCGTGACCTGTTTTTGTTTCAACCATGATTTCCCTCTCACAAGATGCTGGTTTTTGACAGATAATATACAGGTAACGGTAATACCAGCAACCATGACTGTTTTATGAAGGTTCATGACTGTTTTATGAGGATTCATGACTGTTTTCGAATTTGAGCATCTTCAGGTTGAAGTTGATAAATCGGAAAGCCTGATTACGATCAAGCCGCTCCGGGCATTGTCTGTGGATGAGATCAATGAATTCCGCGGCGGTTTCCTGGTCGAAAGTGGTTGTCGCCTGATACTTTGGGATCTGCGCGAATCGGATTTAACCGAAATCACAGGTGATGACGCGGTGCGGTTTTCCGCTGGTAACACTGAGGGGCCAGCAGGAACGCGCCTGGCCTTTGTCGTTCCAACTCCTGCCGACTACGGCATCAGTCGAATGATTTCTGCGCGCATGGAAATCGCAGGCACAAAAACCACCATTGGTCAGTTTTACGACATGGATGAAGCGATTTCCTGGCTGAAACAGCCGCCTGCTGACCTGGAATAGAAAGTTAGGCAACAAAAATTTTTCCAACAAGAGGGTATCAATAATGGATAACAAGATCGTACTCGTCATTCTCGCCATCCTTCTGCCACCAGTTTCAGCATTCCTGAAAGTAGGCACAGACAAGAACTTCTTCATCAACATCATCCTGACGTTGATCGGCTTTGTTCCGGGTGTCATTCACGCGCTCTGGCTGATTTTTCGCTAGTACGAAAAAAGCCTGCACGCTTTCACGTGCAGGCTTTCAAGTCGCGTAAAGGATCCAGGTCGCTTATCGATCTGAAGCTTTACCCAGTGCTGAAGTATCCATCAGCCAGAGTGCATCACCAGGGCCGCCAGCGCCTGAGCTGTCAGTCGTGGTGGGGTGCTGGATGTTCAGAATGAACTGGTCCGGCTTCTGCGGGTTGAAGATCATACCTGTAGCTTCTGAACCATTTACTCGCAGGGACAGGAACTGATCGACAGACTCAGCCACGCCGTCGCCATCAGCATCGCGGGCAAACCAGATGTCACCACCTGTAGATGAGCTGTTTGGCGCATCTTCGATGATGTACACATTGTTGTAAGCATCAACCGCAAGGTTATCAGGGCTGTTCAGTTCCGCGGTGGTTGCATCGAAACCCAGATTCTTTGGTGTGTTTGTGTCGTCTGCGAACACTCGAACGATGGCTGTTGTATCGCCAGTCATTTCGATGGAGTAGATGGTTCGCTCAGAGGTTGCAGCGAAATACATCACCTCGTTGTAGTTGGCCAGTCGACCAATTTCCATGTCTTCCGGACGACCAAAAGGTGTTCCACCCAGTTCGTCAGCAACCTTTCTGCCACCGCGGGCGCCGTCATCTTCGCGCGGGTCACTGTTTGGACCACCCTGGAAGGGATCAACAACCGTCAGTGCATTGCCGGAGGCATCAGTAATGGGGATCCAGGTAGCAGCACCGGTACGTGTCGCCGTGGCGTTGCTTGGATCGTTCCACAGGTCGGCAGCTTCACCATCAAAAGCATCCACAGAAAGTACGTAGTGCTGGGCATTGGTACCGTAGTCGTTGCTCTGGAACACAGCCTTGTAGACAGATCCGGAGTTGAACTCATCGACGTAGTACAGAGTATTTGTGTCATTGCTGAAGCGCAGGCCTTCGTGAGCAACTCCGGGGAAGTTTTCCAGCACGCGAACGCGGACATTCGCTGGATTTGGGACCAGCGGGTTACGAATTTCAACCAGGCGGCCTTCACCGGACCATTCTTCGCCCAGCAGCAGCGTGCCGACGGGTGTTATTGTAGAAGGGTCGAACGCACCATAGTCGCCGTTCCAGTTGTCTTCAGCACCGAGGCCGTCACCCTGCCACAGGATTTCCATGTGGTCCCGCGGGATGTGATAGCGAGAAACACCGGCACCGTAAAGCGTTTCATGCGGGATGAATACGTATTTGCCGTTCGGCGAGAAGGCCGCCATGTCCCACATTGACTCGTTGTTGCCCAGTCCCTCGTTACGTATCACTGACTGGCTTGGGTCAGCCTCTACCTCTTCCATGGAAGTGAGTGGCTCAAAGGTCACTCCGGGTGGCACAACCCATGGGGCGGTGTTTTCCTCCACAGAGTCCGCATCCGTAACCGGGGCTGATTCTGTGAGCGGAACGAAATAGGTTTCTGTACCCGCGAATGAAGTCTGGCACATGGCCAGGCTGATTCCCGCTGTAATAGCGGCTACTGCAAACTTACGCATGCTCTGTTCTTCTCGTTATTAGATAAGCTTCATAGGCGAAGCTTGAACTCCATGAGGAAGCGTAAGTCCGGCAAGTGAAGTACGTTAAAAGGTTGTAAAAAACTTGGACGGGTTTTCTAAAAATTCAATCAGTAATGTTAAGAAATCGGAGTATTTGTCGAAAATCAGGAGTTTAAAGAGGGCTTGGATACCGCTTGAAGTTTTGTAGTAGAGTATAAAAATTCCTACAACGTGGCGGTTCGGTTTGAACACAGCGGAATACAAGGTGGTGGGCTCTCTCGCGTCGCCATTTTCGGTCAAGATGCGCGCGATATTTCGCTATCGCAGAATTCCCCATGTCTGGTACCTCAACCGGGGTGCCATCGCCGAAGCGACCGCTCACGTGAAACCTCCCATTATTCCTAAGGTTCACTGCCCGGAAGAACCGGAAAGCCAGTGGCATGTGGACTCATCACCCATGGCCTATATGCTGGAAGAGCGTCACCCTGAACGATCCATAATTCCAGATGACCCTGTGCAGGCCGTGTTGAGCCACCTGTTGGAGGACTTTGGTGATGAGTGGGGCACCAAGATGATGTTTCATTATCGCTGGCAGGATAAAGAAAGCGGTGGTGACCGCGACAGGGTTGGCTGGTGGATGTCTTACCCGGGAATGGGGCCAACGTCAGATGATGTGCTTGCCGAGCGTACCCGGGAGTTTTACGAATGGCAGATTCCACTCTGGCCGGTCGCAGGAATCGAGCCGGCGAATGTACCACTGATTGAGGAAATGTACCGCGAAATCCTGGCTGCCTTCGAAGACATGCTTCGGGAACAGGAATTCCTGTTTGGTTCAAGGCCATCGCTGGGTGATTTTGGTTTTTATGGCCAGCTGTACCAGTGCTGGATGAACTATGCGTCCCGCGACGTGATGAATGAACGCTGTATGCGGCTGCCGGCCTGGCTTTCCATCATGGATGATGCCGGTGGTGTAGAAGGGGAGTGGCTGGATCCGGAAGCGCCCCTTAATCGAGGTGTTCAGCGCCTTTTGTGGCTGGCGGGCGAGGTTTACCTGCCTTATCTCGACGCCACACGGCGTGCGATCGAAGCAGGTGAGGATCGACTGACATTTGAAGGTCTTGGCCACCGGCATGAACAGAATCCAATGAAATACCATGCAAAATGCCTGGAGGTGATCCGTGGCAAGGTTGCGGCACTGTCTGTGACGGAACAGTCCAGGTTGCGGCAGAAGCTGACAGGTACAAATGCATGGCAATATTTATCGCCTCTCGATTAACGCGGGGCTGAGCAGGAGGAGAAAAGATGGTAGAACTAAAAAACAAACGAGCCATCGTGACGGGTGCGGCCGTTGGGCTTGGCAAAGCCTATGCGCATGCGTTGGCCCAGGAAGGTGTGCACGTCGCAGTCTGTGATATCAGAGATGAAATTCACGAGGTTGCGGAAAGTCTTGCCAAACTAGGTGTGAAGGCCCTGGCCTGGCAGGGTGATGTTTCTGATCCCGCGCTTGTCCGAGAGGTTGTGGACGGTGCGAAAGACGCATTCGGTGGACTGGATATCCTTGTGAACAATGCCGGGGTCTGGGGCGCCAGCGTTGCCGATGACGACCTGGATAAGTCACTTGAGGATTATGAGCGTATTGTCGGTACCAACCTTAAAGGTGAGTATCTGTTTGGTCGGGCCGTCATTCCCATATTGATAGAGCAGGGTGCCGGCGGCGATATCATCAATATCGCAACCGACCATATGGTGACGTGTGGTACGCCCTGGGATCGTTGCCCTAACCCGGGAGCGTGCGCATTCGATTATCCGCGACCAACTGGTGGTGGTGATGCCATGGACCTCTATGATGCGGCCAAATGGGGGCTGAACGGGTTCCTGTATGGCTGGGCGAAGGCCCTGGTACCGCACAACATTCGCGTGAATGCTTTCTGCATGGGGGCGACTGACTCCTACATGCTGCGCTCTTTCCATAACTTTGAACCCTCGCAGGAAGAAGTGGATTCCTGGATGAGAGCGGAAGACAATGCACAGGTCATGATTGATATTCTCAGGGAAGGCCCGGATGGGCGTAACGCTCAAAATGTGAATTTCTGTGTTGGCCGACCAGTTAAAACCGAGCCACCTAACGAGCAGATCTATGTCTATGCAGACCAGGTGAAACTGGGAGGTGCGTCATGAGCCTTGCCGGAAAAGTAGCGATTGTCAGCGGCGCCGCGCAGGGCCTTGGACGTGCTTTTGCAGAGCGCCTGGTCCAGGAAGGCATGAAAGTACTGGCCTTTGACGTCAAAGACGAGGTTAACAGTATTGAAGGGGCCACCTGTGTCATTGCGGATGTCTCGAAACGTGCAGATGTCGAGCGGGTGATAGCGCAGGCGGCCGACATGGGTGACCTGGCTGTTCTCGTCAACAATGCGGGTACCTGGAGAAAGACACCGGTCGACAGTGCCTGGGAGCAGGCTCTGGCTGACTGGGACTTCATCATGGATACCAACCTGAAGGGTGTGCTCATGCTATCCCGCGCGGCTGTGCCGCACTTGAGGGCCGCGGGTGGTGGTCATATCGTTAACATATCCACCTACTATGTACTGCCGGCGAAAAGTGATGGCACCAACCAGCCCGATACGGATCTCTATAACGCTTCGAAGTGGGCGCTGAATGGTTTTACCGATGCCTGGGCCAAGTACCTTGAAAAGGACAACATCAGGGTCAATGGCATGTGCATGGGGGCTGTCGATACACCCATGCTGCGCGGACTGTTTCCCGATAACGAGCTGCCGGCGGAGATGAAGGCAGTGGTCATGCAGGACTCGGTCATCGCGCAACAGATGATGGATATCATTGAAAGTGGCCGTACAGGCGAGAATTTTGGAGCCTGGGTGGGTGAGCCGGTTACCATCGGCGAACAACCGCCACTGCATAAACGAATCACAGGATAATTACCAACACAATAATTAAGGGGAAATCTATGAGTGTTCTTGATCAATTCAGACTGGATGGCCAGGTGGCCGTTGTTACCGGCGGCGGTCGAGGTATCGGTGAAGCCATTGCGCTGGGCATGGCTGAAGCGGGTGCAGATATCGTCGTGGCCGCACGAAGAACCAATGAAATCGAGGAGGTTGCAGAAAAGGTGCGTGCCCTTGGTCGAAAAGCCCTGGCAATCACCACGGACATGATGGAAATCGAGCAGGTCCAGGCGCTCGCTGACCAGACCTTCAAGGACATGGGTGGGCTCACCTGCTGGGTCAGCAATGCCGGGGGTGCTGATGATCGTGTTCCCCGTACTTTACTTGAAATGCCGGAACGGCAGTGGGATTTCCAGATGAACCTGAACCTCAAAGCAGTCTGGACCGGGGCCCAGGCGGCAGGCCTGATCATGAAAGACAATGGTGGCGGCACTATCATCAATATTTCTTCCCAGGCAGCAAACCGGGCATCACCACACAATGGCCCTTACGCGGTGGCCAAAAGTGGCGTGAACAACCTGACCCAGACCATGGCAGTTGAGATGGCACCCCTGGGTATTCGCGTCAACTCGGTCTCACCGGGTCCAATACCGACTGAGGTTTTCCTTGAGTTTACAGGCATGTCCGAAGACGACATTCCCAACATGGGCAAGCAGTTCGGTGTGCCCCTGGGCCGTATCGGCAAACCGGAGGACATTGCGCCAGCTTGTGTTTACCTGGCATCCGATGCGTCCAGCTGGATGACGGGTCAGGACATCAAGATTAACGGCGGCCTGTAATGGAGGATGTGTATCTTTCATCCGGTACACGTTCTGCGCTGGGTGATTTTGGCGGTTCTTTGAAAGACGTCGAGTTCACGGAACTCGCGTCTCATGTCGCCAGGGCATGTATCGAAAAGTCCGGAGCAAGCCCTGAAGCCATTGACCACATAGTCTTTACAACAACCTGCCCGACAGACAAGGATTCACTCTTTTCCGCCCGGGTGGTTGGCATGAAAAGTGGCCTACCCGAGGAAGCGGCTGCCCTGGATGTATCCCGCGCCTGTGCGTCAGGTCTGCAGGCGATCATTTCTGCAGGCCAGCAGATTGTCTCCGGGCAAAGTGAACTGGCATTGGCTGCAGGTGCTGAAATGTTTTCACGTGCCCCTTACGCGGTAACGACTGCACGTTGGGGCAACCCCCGTGGCAACCAGCAGCTGGAAGACGTGCTGGAGTGGTGTTACCGGTGTCCGTTCAGTCTTGAGTATATGGGTGACACTGCTGAAAACCTGGCAGAGAAGTACCAGTACGAACGCGAACCCATGGACGAATATGCAGTGACCAGCCAGGCACGCGCATTGGCCGCGATTGAGTCAGGCTTCCTGGCAAAGCAGATCGTGCCGGTGGCAGTGCCTGACGGCAGATCGACCCGGATTTTTGATACAGATGAGTCTCCCCGCGCGGGCATCACGATGGAAAGACTGGCGAAACTCCGTCCGGCCTTCCAGGAAGGTGGCAAGGTGACTGCTGGAAACTCCTCCGGTGTGACCGACGGCGCTGGTGCCATGCTGGTAGGAACGAAGGCCGCAATGCAGAACAGCGGCGTGACGCCTGAAGCACGTGTCGTGGACTGGGCTGTGGTGG
>JADHNI010000028.1 GCA_016779585.1 Pseudomonadales bacterium | reverse complement strand
AAAGAGGGTCAAGTCTTTCCTTTATCGCGCTGAAAAAATTAACATTTCGTTAACGGGGCGACATGGTAATCTTGGCACCCCTCGAACAGGGCGTCGGCCCGAACAAAAATAAGCAGGTATGCCGGAGAAAAAAGACAACGTTTACGCATCACCCATGACGACCGTCGGGGCGTTCAGGTTCGATGAAAACGTGGCTGATGTGTTCAAAGACATGATTGAGCGCAGTGTGCCCGGCTACGGCCTGGTACTGCAATTGATTGGCCTGCTCGCGGAGCGTTACGCACAGGAAAACACCAACGTCTATGATCTTGGCTGCTCCCTCGGTGCGTCGACCCTGCAGCTCAGGCGCCATATCCCCGCCAGCTGTCACGCTATCGCCATCGACAATTCATCCGCTATGGCAGAGCGCTGTCGCTCCAACATGAGCCGGGACCACTCCGCTGCGACGTGCGAGATCCTCGAACAGGATATTCGCGAGACCGAATTTACAAACGCCTCGGTCATTGTCTTGAATTTCACGTTGCAGTTTATTGACGACAACGAAAGACAGGCGCTGTTGAACCGGATGTATGAGGGCCTGAACGATGGCGGCATCATACTACTGGCAGAAAAGGTCAGGTTCGAAGACGAGGATAAACAGACGCTGATGACCGACCTGCATCATGACTTCAAAAAGCTCCAGGGATACAGTGACCTCGAGATCGCGCAGAAGCGTGCGGCAATCGAAAATGTCCTGGTTCCGAACACCGAGGATGTACACGTGGCGCGACTCAAGGCCGCAGGATTTACCACCGTGATGCGCTGTATGCACTGCCTGAACTTTTCAGCGTTCCTGGGTATCAAGTAATGGCGGAATACCTGACACCCGAGCAATACGAAAAGTTGTTGTCTGACCTCAACGACGGCGAAGCAAGTATTCTGGTGTCGCGCAACCTGGCGCGCCAGTTCTTCTTCAATGTCGGCCACCGGAACATCAGGGATCTCACCGGCGTTTCCATGACCGGACGGAAAGCTACCGTCGTTGCACTCCTGTTCCTGTCTCTCGGCCTGGCTGCTCTTTGCCTTGCCCTGGTTGTGCGTGAATTCGGCTGGTGGGCGATGATCGGTGTACCCATGGTTGGAATTTTCTGGACCGTGTTTGCCGGTTTTACGACCGAGATGGGTAACTACCTGACAACCTGCGCCTGGATGGCCGCATCAGTCGTCATCACCTGGTTCCTGCCACCGGAATACAGCATTACGCTATTAACCTTTGCTGCATCCATGTTCAGTTACCAGCTTGCACACCTGATTGCTGAGACCTTCCTGTCACAGCTGCTGCAGTCTTCTTATGACGCCTATGACATGTTGTGCGAGCAGATCGAACTCGAACACCATGCAGTCTGAAATCGATCGATTCCTGCAGGACACGTGTTCAGGTCCATTCGCCCTATTTACGGAAACCCTGAAACAGGCCCTCGACAATGAAGTCCGGGAACATGGCCGCCGGGATGAGTGGGACGCCGTACTCGATAGCGTCACACCACAAGCGCTCGACGCCAAATTTGATCAGGACACTGTGCAGATCGGCAGCAGGACAGAGAATTTTGAACTTTCGCTGAAAGAGCTGCTGCCCTGGCGCAAGGGTCCGTTCAATGTCGGCGAAACATTTATCGATACGGAATGGCGCAGTGACTGGAAGTGGCAACGCATAAAGCAACACTTACCGGATTTAACTGATCAGCTGGTCCTGGATATCGGCTGCGGCAATGGGTACCACCTGTTTCGCATGCTGGGAGACGGCGCAAAGCTGGCACTCGGTATCGACCCGACTATTTTGTTCAACTACCAGTTTGCGCTCCTGCAGAAACTCTGCCCGCCGAATTCTGCCTACTTGCTGCCGCTGAAGAGTGAACACCTCCCCCCGTTCAACCTGTTTGATACGGTCTTCTCCCTGGGCGTGTTGTATCACCGGCGCTCGCCGCTGGATCACCTTCAGGAGCTGTTCAGTTTTCTCAGGCCCGGAGGTCTGCTGGTGCTGGAAACCCTGGTGATTGAAGGTGACGCCCGAAGCGTCCTCATGCCGGTTGATCGATATGCCAAAATGGGCAATGTCTGGTTCATCCCCTCAACAGGGATGTTGGAGATCATGATGGATCGAATCGGCTTCAGGAATATCAGCACCGTTGATGTCAATGTGACCAGCCTGGATGAGCAGAGAGCGACCGACTGGATGCAGTTCCAGTCGCTGGCTGACTATCTCGACCCGATTGACCGGAGCCGCACAATTGAAGGCTATCCCGCACCAACCCGGGCAATATTGATGGCCACGCGACCCTCCTGAACGACCGGCCGTGTTCAGGTCGACATGGGCCGCCCAAACTGGTTATATGAACTGATAGGCGGTTTATTACGGAGGTGTTTGTGACCGAAGCCAAGACCCTGGGCGATCTTAAGGCCAGCAACTACAGGGTGCTCCCCGTTCGAGAGGAAATGCGCCGCAACCTGATGACCAAACTTCAGGAAGGCGAGGAAGTTTTCCCGGATATCATTGGTTACCAGGACACGGTCGTACCCCAACTCAAAAATGCCATCCTGTCCGGCCAGGACATCATCCTTCTTGGAGAGCGCGGCCAGGCTAAATCCCGGATCATACGGAGCTTGACGTCCCTGCTTGACGAATATGTTCCCGTGCTCGCAGATGCCGAGATTCCCGAAAACCCGTTTGAACCGATCAGTTCACAAGGCAAGAAAATCCTGGCGGAACAGGGAGACAATGCAGCCATCGCCTGGATCCATCGTGACACCCGCTACGGCGAGAAACTGGCAACACCGGACATCACCATTGCCGACCTCATCGGTGAGGTTGACCCCATCAAGATCGCCGAGGGTCGCTACCTGTCTGACGAGGAGGCCCTGCACTTCGGACTGATCCCGCATACCAACCGCGGCATCTTTGCGATCAACGAGCTACCCGACCTGGCCGAACGTATCCAGGTGGGGCTGCTGAATGTACTGGAAGAGCGCGACATACAGATTCGTGGCCACAAGATTCGCCTGGATCTGGACATCATGATCGTCGCCACTGCAAACCCCGAGGACTACACCAACCGCGGGCGCATCATCACGCCCTTGAAAGACCGTTACGGCTCCCAGATTCGTACCCACTATCCGGAGACAATCCTGGAAGAAATCGCCATCATGGAACAAGAACAGCGAAAACTGGACCTGGGTGAATACCGTGAAGACGTACCTCCCTTTATGTCCCAGATCGTCGCTGAGATCACCCAGCAGGCTCGAAAATCGCCGGACATCAACCAGCGCTCCGGCGTATCCGTACGTGCTTCCGTTTCCAACTACGAGGCGCTGCTGGCCAACGCCTTGCGCCGGGCAATTGAAGTCGGTGAGCAGGATGTGGTGCCGCGCATTTCCGACCTGCCGTTCATCATGCCTTCACTGCAGGGCAAGGTTGAGTTTGAAGCGATGGAAGAGGGGCGTGAAGAAAAAATCATGGAAAAACTTTTTCAGGAAGCCACCCGGGCCGTCTACAACCGCTTTACGGAGGGCATGGCCATGGAACCCATTGCCCTGAAGTTTGCGGAAGGAATTAATGTGACCACCGGTGAATCGCTGCCCTCTTCAGAATATGAAGACATCATCCGCAAGATCGATGGCCTGGGCGACATCATTGAAAAACTGGTACCTGGCGGGAACGCAGCGCAACGTGCCTCTGCAGCTGAGTTCATCCTGGAAGGACTGCACATCAATCAACTGCTGAACAAGGACCGCGTCGGCGGGCGAGCCACCTACCGAGGCTGATTCATGTCACTGAAATACACATCGTTGCTGCGCTACTCCCGGTGGGATGGCACCCAGAAGATAGAACTGGATGCCGATGACATCCTGGATGCCCTATCCGAGGACCTGATGGAATTCGGCGACCTGCAGCAGGCGATGCGTTACCTCATGCAGCGAGGCATGGATACTTCGGAGGGTGGTTACATCCGCGGCCTGCGTGACATGCTGCGGCAGCTGAAAGAGGAACGTCGCGAGCGACTCGAACGCTTCGACATGGGCGGCGTCATGGAGGACATCAAGCGCCAGCTTGAAGAAATCCTCAACATGGAACGCCAGACCATCAACGACTGGGTCGACAAAAAGAACGAAAGTGATCCTGACGATGCCGGTAAGTTCATGGACGACCTGATGCGTGACCTTGGCAGCAATATGCAGACAGATCATCCTGCAGCAGGTGACCAGGTTTCAGGCGAAGGTGAAAACTTCTCCAATAAGATGCTGAGCGACATCGGCGAGAAGAACAAAGACTTCATCAGGAGCCTGCCGGATGATGCAGCAGGTCAGGTCAAGGCCCTGCAGGACTATGAATTCCTCAACACCGACGCCCAGAAAAAATTCCTGAAACTGATGGACCAGCTCAGGCAGGCCATGACCCAGTCCTTTTTCAAGGACATCAAGAACATGGTTGACCAGATGTCTGAAGGTGACATCGATCGCATGAAGAACATGGTGAAAGACCTGAACGACATGCTGGTCAAAAAGATTGCCGGTGAAGACCCTGGTTTCGGTGATTTTATGGACAAGTACGGCGATATGTTTGGTGACAACCCGCCGAAAAACCTGGACGAACTCCTCGATCAGATCCAACAGCAGATGGCCGCAACCCAGTCGCTGTTCAACTCCATGTCACCAGACCAGCAACAGCAGCTGCAGGAGATGATGCAGGGCAAGTTTGGTGATCCTGAGCTGGAAGCGGAAATGGCCAAGCTGGCCAAGGAACTCGACTTCCTGAATCCCCAGGGTAAGCAGTACAACTTCTCGGGTAATGAGGAAATCGACCTGCTGGCCGCCCAGGAACTCATGCGGGAAATGTCCGAGCTGGACCAGCTGGAACAACAGATGCAGCGTGCCCAGTATGACGGCAAAGTCGACAACATCGATGCAGACAAACTGCAGGAACTGCTCGGTGACGAAGCCCTCGAGAACCTCGAGGAGATGACGAAAATGCTCGAGATCCTGGAGGAAGCGGGCTACGTCACCAAAGATGGCAACAAGTGGGAACTGACACCTCGTGGCACACGTAGCCTGGGCCAGAAAGCCCTGACTGAAATCTACGCCAAACTGAAGAAACAGAACCTTGGCAACCACGCGGTGCCGGAAGAAGGTCGCTTTGGTGAACGCATTGAAGAATCCAAGCCCTACGAGTTTGGCGACCCTTTCCACCTGCATATGCCGCGAACGATTCGCAATGCACTGGATCGTGAAGGACCTGGTTCGCCGATCAGGCTCGCGATGGATGACTTTGAAATCTATCGCAGCGAAATGATCACCCAGACGGCAACGGTCCTGATGGTTGACTTGTCATGGTCCATGGCGCTGCGCGGTTCTTTCCAGTCCGCGAAGAAAGTCGCCATGGCCCTGCACAACCTGATCACGACTTCCTATCCGCGGGATAGCCTGTATGTTCTGGGCTTTTCCGCCTACGCCAAGGAGATCAAGGCGCACGACCTGCCCTACCTGCAGTACGACGACTACCTGCTGGGCACCAACATGCAGCACGCACTGATCCTGGCCGAGAAACTGCTCGCCAAGCACCAGCAGGGCACGAAACAGGTGATCATGATTACCGATGGTGAGCCAACCGCACACCTCGAGAACGGTCGCCCGGTGTTTGCTTATCCGCCGACGCCAACCACAATCAGCAAAACCCTGCGCGCCGTTCGAAGCTGCACCTCAAAGAACATCACCATCAACACCTTCATGCTTGATCAGAGCTACTACCTGAAGGCGTTCGTGGAACAGATGAGCAAGATTAACGGCGGCCGGATTTTCTACGCCGAGCCCCACAACCTGGGTGAATACATCCTGGTGGATTACGTTCAGAACAAGAAGAAAAAACTAGCGAGAAGATGAAAGGATATACAGCTACGGAGTTACTCGATTGACGCTTCGCGCTCTACTTCCATTACCGCTGGCTCGGCCAACGAAGAAAAATTCACCATAACTGCAATCAGTGAAAGTGGCGATCGAGCTGATCAGGAGGTCAGTATTGTCGTAAATGGCTAAGACAGGACCTGTCCACTGTCAGCGTGTCATTCTCAGGGTCCTGGTGATACTGGACATGGCTGTCTCACTACCGTCTCCGGCGACGGCTATCAACGTAAGGTCCTGATTACCAGAGAATCCAGCAGGCAGGTTGATACGCAGCTGTGACGTATCCCAGTTCGTAATGTTGACACTACCGCGGCCTGAATTGGTTCCATCGCTTAATGAAAGGCTGCCCAGCCCGGTCAACGCTAATGAGGTGATTTGACCATCTGAAAGATGAGGCGTCGCGTTCACCGTGATCTTCACTTCAGAACCGGGTGGAATCAGTGCCAATGCGGTATCAACATCTACCGTTGAAGTTCGGTAGTTGCCTTGCATGCCCACTGCATGATTACCTGTCTGATCCTGCATGCTGCCGCCCTGGCTGCGCAGATCAGCGATGATACCCTGACCCTGCGCATATATTGGTGCACTTGCAATCTCCTGTTCGGTATAGCGGTGATTGGAGAAGGTCGAACCAAAAACCTGACCACTGTAATGCTCTCCGGCATTCCAACCACCGCGACTTCCAGGGTTATTCATTTTCTGGCCGATGACGAGGTGACCGTCCCCAGGAACCATTTGCCCTTTGCCAACATCACTGAAGCTCTTCACTGGCTTGCCGTTATCGAAGACCTGGAGCGTTCCTGTGGTCGAGTCCCAGCTCACCGTCACGCGATGATTGTTCCCATCGGCGATATTGATCCCGGTCGCATAGTCTTTTCCATGTATCGCCACGGTAAAGTTACTCGGTCGCCAGGCGCTGATGACATTATTGTTGCTGTTTGTTCCATAGTTAAAAATCACGGGACCGGTACTCGCAGTCGCGCTGCCGCCCTGCTTTCCCACCACACTGAACTCCAGCGTCATCTCATCCATATCACCGCCGGTGTTAAGTCTATCGACAACAGCGCGGCCATCCGTCCCTGTGTCGAGGATCTGTTGCGCAGCAGATAAGGTTAACGAGACGTTTGGCGGGTCCAGCACCGAAATGACATCAATAAATCCAGCGCCTTTGACTGTGCTGGTGCCGTCACTCACCTCAAAATCTATCTTGACATCATCGCCGAAAAAGTCCGCTGTCGGTGTGTATTCATAACCTTTGGTCGCGTCACCAGTGATTGATCCAGCGCTCGCGCCGACCCTGACTATAGTCAGGGCATCGCCATCAGGGTCCCAGCTTGCCGAAAGTATTGCGCCTGAACTAATCGCAATCGGGGTGTCTTCCTGCGTGCGACCAAAGTCAACCGTATTGCCAACAACTGGAGGACGATTAACTGACCCAGAGGAACCGGTTTGGCGACCACTGCTGGCGGTCATCGCACCGGCTGGGTCACAGAACGGCTGGCCCGGCTCAGACAACCGAACGCCAAATGCAACCGCTGAATCGGTGACGATACCAGGGATCAAGTCTTCCGGCGCCTTGGTCTGCAGCTCCTCGTAAAACCGTTTCGCAACAGCGACGCCATCACCGCCCTGCTTGTCGATCGTAGCCATCACCTCCATCGTCGCCCCGTATCCTGCAGCGCCTCCTGGATCCGACAAATCGTTCGGTGCTCGACCGATATGGAAAGACAGATAATCACTCGTGAGGTTTTCTGCCAAAACAAGCGCGTCATTGCACTGCTGTAGACCGACCCGTGTTTCTGCAGGTGCCCTGATCTCTAGCCGCAACGCTTCAAGCGCGTTCACTGCATCGACAGTACGGGTATTGGTGATATACCCACGATAAACAGGCACAGCAATCAAAACCAGAACCGCGATCACCGCTGCCACCGTCAGGATCTCAATAAAGGTGTAGCCCACCTGCAACTTTTGCGCGTTTCCCCTGCTCATCATCAACTCCCCTGCAGTGTTTTTCTTAGATTCCTGAATTTCTTCAACCTGGAGAAAAACGTTCTCCCGTAGACTCTTAGCACTTCTTTTACCGTTGTTTGCCCACCGATTACACGTTGGGCAAATCCTTCCGCCAGAAAACGCGTACCTGACTCGGCCGCTATCAGCTCAAGGCCTTCAAGATCCTGTCGGCCGGCTCGAAGCGCCTTCTTCATCTGGTCGCCAATTTCAACTATTTCTATCACAGGCACCCTGCCACTGAAACCCGTTCCTAGGCACTCATCACACCCGGTCGTTTTCCAGCCAGGGCGCTCACAAATCTCGCCAAACATTCGTTCATCATCCGTCATCTCGTCAGGACTTAAAGGTTGCTTGCAGGATTCACAAATCGAACGCACCAGTCGCTGAGACGCAACAGCGTGCAGCGCATCCGCGAGAGTGACCGCGGACACTCCAAGGTCCTGCATTCTCACCGTTGCCAGTAGCGCATCCAATGTATGTACCGTGGACAGGACAAAGTGACCTGTCATGGCCGCCTGGGCAGCAATCTCAGCGGTTTCCTCATCACGTATTTCTCCAAGCATCACCACATCGGGATCCTGCCTGAGAATTGATCTTAGGGACTTTGCGAAGGTGAGCCCTGTTCTTGGGTCGACATCAATCTGGGAAGCGCCTCTAAGTCGATACTCGACCGGTTCCTCAACAGTCATGATGTTGATATCTGGCGTATTTTTTTGCGCAAGCATCGCATAGAGCAGAGATGTTTTGCCCGATCCCGTGGGACCTGTCATGAGTATCATGCCATCCGCATTTTGCGAAAGCCGCTCAAGCTTATCGCGGTCGTCTGCCTCCAGACGCAACATTCCGAGAGACCTGACCTGGTCCTGGGGCAGTAATCGCACCACCAGACGTTCATCGCCACTGACAGGAATCACCGACAGCCTGAGATCAACACTTCGATGCTCCAACTCCATATGCAGTTCACCGTCCTGTGGAATCATGTTCTTGGTCGAATCCATTCCACTCACAGCTTTAACATGTCTGATCAAGTGCGCATGAACTGAAGCAGGCAATTCCAGAGTTTTATAAAGGATACCGTCGACTCGATTTCTAACGATCGCACCATCGCCATAAGGTTGGATATGCGTATCGCTGGCACCTATGTGAAAAGCCCTCTTCAACAATTCCGCAAAAAGCTTCGAGGTTGCGCTCTTGTCGGTTTCAATCCGGTCCCCATTTTTGCGACGAAGCGTGAGTTCCTGCGCAAGGAGTGAGGAGGAAATCTTTCCCCAGCCGCTGGCGTCGTCTCTTGCGTCACCAAAGAGATCGTTCAGGGCTGAATCTATTTCAGCGGGTGCCGCTAAACAGATATCGACTGGTCCACCCAGGGAAAAAGCCAACTCTTCCAACACACTGGTGTCAGAAGGATCTGCAACCGCAACCAGGTTATGCGAGCCTTGCTTGACCAGGGGTAAGATCAGATTCGTGCGTGCGACATTTTCAGGTATCAGACTTGCATAGTCTGGCTCCAGCTTTGTCAGATCCGCTCTTGGGATACCGAGGTAATCAGCTGAAGCATCAGCAAGTTTTTCTTCAGTGATGTTAAACCTACGAGCAACCGCTGCCCACTTCGCAGACACATCTCCCTGAAGGTGAATATCGTCGGCAGTCTGCGTGATTCCCGCTATATTCTCTGCCGCAGATATGAGCCAGTGTCTCGAACTCATAATTTTTCAAGCCAGCTGAAAAGGTTGTGGAGTAGTATTTCCGGATCGTCGCCTTCGCGGTAAACAAGCTCAAACTCGCCTGACTTTCCCGTTATCATATATCCGTCCGGCGTGGTCTCATAGCGAACTTCCTCGGCTTCCTGCCACTCACTCTCTAGATAGGCTGGCAATGCGCCCGTCTGCTTACGATAAGATTCAACTCGATGGGCTGTGTGATACATCGCAATCGAAACCCTCGTCTGTACGGCGCGAATACCCAGGTCATGCTGTTTTGGCAATGGTTCCAGCACAAAAAATGCGCCGGCAGCAAAACAAAACATCCAGGCGATCAGGAGAGCAGGCAGGTGATGTAGGAGGCGATCATCAGCCTGACCTGCTTCATTCTGAACAAGGTCAGGCTGCATCTCTTCTGTCGCTGCGAGCCGTATTAGCTCGCTCAAATCACTATCGTTTCTACTATCACTCATTGATGAACCTGCGCAGATCAACGACGTAGTAATGATCGTCTATCTCTCCGATTGAAAGGGCGGGCATTCGCTTCTGCGCTCTTATCAGAATTTCTGATTCCACCTGCCCCTGCGAACCATACTGAAGCAACAAACGCAGATAAGGTTCGCCTGCCTGGTAGGGTGTTTCAAACAAGTGAATTGGAACCGGTCGATCTCTTTGGACGCTGAACCTGACAAGCTGAAGCACGATTCCATGGTTGTTCGCTCGATCAAACAATTCAGCGTCTACACCCTGAAAATCTACGGTCGCCGAGCTAAAGGGATCAGGAAACAATCGAATATAGGACTCACCATCCGCAGACAGGGGAAATGATTCACCGGTTCGCTTCTCGTAGTTTTCAACTGCATCCGCGATTTGATTGATATTCGCAACGATCTGACTCGCAGCTCGTTCGAAATAAATATGTTGATAAGCCCGATAAGAAAGCATGGAAAATCCGAGCAATAACGCAAGGGAAATCATCGACACTTCAAAGCGAGTCCAACTCATTTCCCAGTCCCGTTCTCCCGATAGGGTGCAGTACTCGCAGAACCCATCACCATGGTTACATCACCAATGGAGGCCCTCAATGTGAAGCTGATATCGGAATGTCTGTCGTAATCCACAAGACCACGGATGGGCGGATTCGGTAAAAGCGGAGGCAACACACCGTTATTCTTCTGATAGGCATGGAGACTCTCAGACGTTCTTGTCAGGAGACCGCCAAGATCTTCTTCAATTTGTGACTCGGCTGGCGAGCTGACGATCGAGACAATTTGTTCGAACTGGACAGCAACCAGCAGAATAGCAAGCAACCAGATCATTATCGGAAACGACAATTTAGGTAGACGGGCCTTTGTCCCTGCGCCACGCTTTTGCAAGACAGTCTGGTGGATGTCAGACTCAGCCTTCTGAACAAGACTGTTTAAATTATCGGTCATCGTTCTATGGTAACTCAGTTTTAGATCGAAACGGGCTTAGCGCCGGGTAAGATACTATGCTTTTTCCTGAGCAAACACTGCGTTGTGACCTCCGGACTGACCTTCAAAAATGGTCAAAAGCAACCAGCTTGTGGTTCTCCGAAAATCGTAGAAGTGGCACTGCCCTCACGGATATAGAGCGCCGAATCGAGACGCCAGAACTCTCACTGCCTAACGACAGAAACTCCGAATCCTTCCTATGGCTGCTTATCAGCAAGAGCTCAGGCGGCCTGGTGGTCTGCGAAATGCCTCCCGGCGACACACGATAAAACGTCTGCCCGATAAGGTCTCCATAGCACTCATCTCCCGGCTTACCCTGGCAACCTGTTACCTGGAAGTACAAATCCGATCCCCTCCAGCCGATCAGCCACGGATTGAAAGATACCTGCCTATCTTCCGGAGCCGGCAGGCTAGCCTCGTAAGAGATCTCTCCGCCGGGAATATCGACGATGTATACATCTGCCCGTTGTTCCAATATCTGAGGAACTCCCCCGTTGGGAAATGCATTTACACCAACCGCGTCTCTAAAACGCTCATACTTCACGATGATTCCAGCGAGGTTACCGTCCGCGCTCAAGGCAATATTCTGTACACGACCACTTTCCTTAACGGGACCATAGGTGCAAGCCGCTAATTGCAATAACAACACAAGCACCGGAAGGCGACAGCACATTAGAAGTTTACCGGAGCAATGAACTTCATCCGCTCGCCTGTCCCCGGGTGATCCAGCTCCAGCACCTTTGCATGTAAGCAAAGCCTGTCTGCAGCACTGAACGCTTCGGGGTGAGCATACAGATCACAACCAAGGATCGGATGGCCAATATGCATCATGTGAATTCGCAGTTGATGGGAGCGACCGGTTAGCGGCAGAAGGCGGACCCGGGTTACGTTCTCCATCCGCTCCAGAACTTCAAACCTTGTCAAGGACGGTTTGCCCGCCTCAAAATCCACCAGTTGCCTGGGCCGATTTTCAGGATCCGGTCGCATGGGCACATCAATATCTCCCGCATCTTCATCGAGCAATCCAAACACGAGGGCCTCGTACTCCTTACCAATGGTTCGTTCACGAAACTGCCGATTCAAATCGGAGGTCGCGTGCTGCGAGTTCGCGAAGGCGATGATGCCGGACGTATCCAGGTCAAGCCGGTGTACCACGCGAATGTCCGGGTGATCAAACTGCAATCGATGCACCACACAGTCTTTCACATACCGGCCCGGCACACTGAGCAGTCCGGAGGGTTTGTTCACAACGATCAGGTGCTCATCCACATGTAATACCTCTACCTCTTCGAGGCAGGGCTCGGGCACATGGTGGGTAAACTTTTGTTCGTCGGACATTCGCGTATAGTGCCTCAATGTTTATGCGAATGCAGGCAGGCAGATGACATCGAGCGATGAAGCATTGATGCAGGGCATCACCGCGTTGACGCCCCGGCTGCTGACGGCGATGGAAGCTTTCGAGCAGGTGCAGCGAAACATGCACCCTACCCGCCTGGACCAGCTTGCAGATTTCATCCGGCCTTTTGATGCGGAGCTACGCGCCTCATTCGAACCCTTTGAAAAACTCACGTTCCCTGAACACATTGAAAAGTTCGGGCAACAGATCAAGGCAGCGGCAACCTACAGCCTCCGTGCCAGCGACGGCATCCTGAATGCCGGTGGCGACACCATGGCGGCCATGAAAGCGATGCGCGCACAGTGCCGGGCCCAGGAAATGCTCTATCCCGTTGCCAGTGTCCTGACACCCATCAGCCAGTACTTCCTGGAATTGCCCAAACGCGACGATAAGACACTGCTGGCGTCCTTCCTCGAAGAACGACCGGGCCAGCGCGTCGGTATCCTGAATGCGGCCAACGAACGCGACGCCAGGGGCGGTTTCAGCCTGTACGTACCCGAATACCTCGACACATCAAAACCCGCCTCGCTGGTCATCGCCCTGCATGGTGGCACCGGACATGGCAGCGACTTCCTGTGGGCCTGGCTGCGCGAAGCAAGGTCACGGGGTTTTCTTCTGATGGCACCAACCTCGCAGGACGACACCTGGTCACTGATGGGTGATGACAATGACCTGCCGGTCCTGCTCCACACCATTGAGTTCATCGCAGAAAACTTCGCCGTCGACCGCGAACACATTCTGCTTACCGGCATGTCCGACGGCGGCACCTATACCCTGCTTGCCGGGCTGCGAGAACAGTCACCGTTTACACACCTGGCGCCATTTTCAGGTGTGTTACACCCCGAGATTTCCATGAACGGCAACATTCGATTCGCCCAGGGAAGGAACATCTACCTGGTGCACGGGACCCATGACTGGATGTTCCCGATCGAAACCGCCTACATGGCGCAGCATGAGCTGGAAGCCGCTGGTGCCAACCTGACGTTCAGGCCGATTGAAGGTTTGTCGCACACCTACGCGCGCACGGAAAACGATTCGCTGCTTAAGTGGTTTAACCCTGCCCTGTCCCTGGAGGGTTAGTCCTCCGCGAGGAACTCACGGGTGATCTGCATAAACTCCTGCAGCTGGTCATGGTGTAGCCAGTGCCCTGCATCCTGGATCATGACGTGACGCGCATTCTGGAAATGTGGCAGCGGATCCTCTCGTAACGGGTCGTTGAACCAGGATTCACTGCCGGACACCAGCAGCACCGGTTTGTCGATACGCCCCCACAATTCTCTCGTGTGCTCCCGGGTTAAACCGAACGGCGCCATCACGTGGGTATAGTTATCGAATTTCCAGCTGTAGCTGCCATCTTCGTTCTGGTTGCTGCCATGAACGGTCAGGTGCCGGGCCTGGTCTTCTCGCAGGTGACTGTTCGCTTCATGCATTCGCTGGTAGGCATCTTCCAGTGAATCGTAGCGTTTCGGCTGCCTGCCCGAAGCCGCGCGGGTGTTTTCAATAAACTCACGCATGCGTTCATGAACCGGTCTCTGCTCAAACTCTGCGGGTGGACCACCCGTGCCTTCAATCACAATCATCTTCTTGATGTGTTCCGGGTAAATACCGGCATAGCGAAGCGCAACACTGCCACCCAGCGAATGCGCGATAATGGTGACCGGTGCCAGTTCCTGCTGATGAATAATCTGCGCCAGGTCGTACACATAGTCGCTGTGCGCATAGGGCGCCCCGTAGACCCACGCCGAATCACCATGACCGCGGAAGTCAGGCGCAATGATGTGGTAATCGTCCCTCAGCTCCTGGGCCACCCAGTCCCAGTTATGGCAGTGGTCACGATTGCCGTGCACCAGCAAAAGCGGTGGCGCTTCCGGGTTACCCCAGTCGAGGTAATGCAAGCGCAGGCGCTGTGAGAAATAGGTATGAGAAGTCGGGCTGGCTCTACCCTGGTCTGCCATTTTCAGTACATCCGTTCGGCGAAAACGGCCCGGATTATAGCACCCTGCAGCTTCTGAAGCCGGTCATTCGTGGTAACGTCGAAGGCCCGGTGTATTACAAGAAACGGAATGTCTGTAACCGCACGCCAGGTTGTTGAGGCACTGAAAAGTCGGTATGTGGGTGAAGAGCCTGCATCTGTAAACGTCAACACGGAAGACGTTGCCGATTTTCTCAGAACCCTGGCTCCTGACCAGCTACCCGAGGATCACGGAATCCTGGAAACCGTTGCTGCCCTGCGAACGGACTGGGTACTTGCGGCCAATGATATCGCCGTGCTGCATTCTATCCGCGACTGCGTTTCGATGGTGTTTCGACTGGTGGACCTGGACCAGGAGATCGCAGGCCGTTTTAAAAGAATCACCCCACTCGTCTCCGCCGAATTATTACGGGACCCGGCTGCGCCACTCAGCGCTGGCAATGCCAGTATCTTCAGCATTGTTGACCTGCTGATGGATGCCACCATTGGCTGGTCCGCTGACCAGGGCCGCGCTGGTGAAAAGCTCCTTGGCAAGGTAGATGAAGTCATTTCCGCACTGGGGCAGGCGTCGCCGGACTACGCCAGCCTGAGCGAAGACCTTGGCACCTTCCTCGCCAAAGAACAGGGTCGCATCCAGAAGCTGGAAGAACGACTCGCTGCTTCTGAGTCAGGCAAGTTGAGATCACAACGCGGCCGGGCTTTGGCCGCTGAATCCCTGAACAATGCTCTGGAGGGCCAGAAACTTACCCAGGGCATGGTCGAGTTTCTTAAAGGCCCCTGGTATGAATCTCTTCAGCTGCTCGCGATCACCAGGGGGGTAGATAGTGATGAATGGATTCGCGCCACGAAACTGACAGAAACTATCATCTGGACTTACCAGCCCATCGTCGAAGAAGATCTTGAGAAGGCTAATTCTGCCAAGCAGCGTCTGTATCGGATCATCGAACACCTGCCAGGTGAAATTGAAGACCTGCTACTCGCCCTCGAGCACAGCAGCGACGCGGCGCAGGCTGCACTGGAAACCATCGAGGAAGATCATGTGGCCATGGTATCCGGCCAGCAGCTGGAGTATGTCGACTTCGACCTGCTGGAAGTTGAGGGCACAACGATCGCCAGGGGTCCTGCTGTTTCAAGAATTCTTCTCAAGAAGGTGAACACCCTGCAACCGGGCCAGTGGTTCACCTTTGATGACAATGAGAAGACGGCGAGAATCAAACTGGTGCTGAAACTCGAGGACGTGAAACAGCTCATGTTCACCAACCGCAACGGCATGAAAGCGCTCGAGAAAAACTACGACGAAATGGCGTACCTGATGTCCTCGGGTGTGATTAAGCCACTCAACCACGAGGCGGTCTTTTCTTCCACGTTCGCCACCATCTACGAAGGTTTGATCCAAGAGCACCAAAAGAAACTTAAAGCCGCTGAACAGGCTGGCCAGGAGGAGGCCGAAAGGGAAGCCGCACGACAGAAAGCCATCGAAGAAGCCAAGGCACTGGCGAAGGCTAAAGAGGAAGAGGACCAGAAGCGCAAGGAAGAAGAAAAAGAGCAACGCCTGAAGAAAGCGCGGGAGGAAGCTGCCAAGTCAGAAAACCAGTAGCGGGTCACTGAAATTACCGAAACCGTGGCAAAGCTCAACGTTGGCGCCTGGCTTCGCCTGCCTGCGGCGGATGGTGAGCTTGAAGAGTGCAAACTGGCAGTCAGGGTGACTGCTGCTGACAAGCTCATATTTGTCAGTCGAACCGGTGTGAAGGTGGGTGACTATACCTCAGAACAATTGATCACCCTGCTGGTGGCCGGCGAGGGTGAAATAGACGACGCGGGCGTCGAATTTGAAGACACACTGGCCCAGGTGGTCAGCAAACTCAGACAGGATCGGGACAAGAGCTATGACGACCTCACAGGATCAGAATCACAGAGTAGAAACCAGGCTCGAACTTGAGGCGACCATCTTTATCGAGATTATCGCCTCTGACAGTTTGTCATCGGGCAGTGTGATCATGTGCAACTCACTGGACCTGTCTGCCAATGGGCTTCAGGTCATACTGGATGAAGAAATCTCCGTCGACTCGATCCTGCGGCTGTGCATAGACCTTAAGGATGCAGAACCCATCTTCCTGGTCGGCGAGGTTAAATGGAAAAGACCCGACGCAGAGACCGGGGGATATAGAATCGGATTCCTGCTGTTCGAATCTGACGATACCGATATACAGCGCTGGAAAGAAATGGTGGCGGAACTGCTGGAAACACAATGACCGAGAACGCAACATCAGGCCGCTTTCGCAGTAACCCGGAGGTCATGGAGCGCAAGTTCAGGGACTCCCTGAACAAGATCGCACACGACCCAAAGTTTAATGACGAATCACTGGATGAGGTATTTGCCTAAATCGTGAAGACCGCCAGCGAGGTGCTTGGCTGCCAGAGAACCAGTATCTGGGAATATAAGGATACTGTAAGGTCCGGTTGCTACATTCGCTGCCTGGCAGCTTACGACGAGGCAACAGGATACAACCCTGGCGGCGCCATACTCGGAGAGGAAGCCGCTGGTAGTTACCTGAAGGCGCTTACGCTGGATGGCCTGCTGATCATGGATGATGTTGCAACAGATGCCCGATGTGCTGAACTCAACGAGGAATACCTGCCCGCCCACAACATTTCTTCCATGCTGGACGCACCTTATGAGTTCAATGGCGAGCTAGCTGGCGTACTTTGCCTTGAACACGTCGGGGATGCACGGCAATGGACTGTTGCCGAACAGCACTTTTGTTCAAATATGACGAGCCTTCTGACCATTGCCAGCGAGCGCCATCATCGAAGAACCACCGAACTGGAGCTACGTGAAGAACAGGAACGATTCCGTTTGCTGGTGGAAGAACTGGTCATGGGCTTTCTGGTCATCGTCAATGGTAAGATCGTATTCTCCAATCGAACCGCCGCGGACCTTGTCAGGGTGGACAGCCCGGACATCCTGACTGGCATGAAGCTCACGGAAATCCTGCCGGAAGGACAAGCCTGGGAGTTCCAGGAATGGGAGCAGGCGGTCAGGGATTCAAAACGTGATCGCAATTCCACTGAGTATCGATTCACACTCTGGGACAATACAAAGGTCACCCTGGAAGTGACCGCATCTGTTGTGAAGTGGTACGGACAGGAAGCCATCCAGGTAGTTTTTCGCGACGTCACCGAAGCAGCGTTCGCCCAGAACAGATTGAAGCGCAGCGAAAGACTGCTTTCACAGGCACAACGCATCGCCCGTCTCGGCAGCTGGGTCTGGGACCTGAAAACTGACGAAACGGAGTGCTCGCTTGAGCTGCGTAACCTGCTGGGTCTGAAACAAGGCAACCCGCTAAAATCACCTATCGTTGCCCTCGCCCATCAGGAGGATGCCGGTCGCCTGAAAGCAACCAAGGTAGAGGCGATACGCACGCGCGAAAGCTACCAGATCACCTATCGCGTCAATACGGACTCCGGTCTGCTCTGGTTGGAAGAAACCGGTGTCCCCGAGGTCAGCGCCAATAACGAGGTCATAAGGATTCACGGCACAAGTCGGGATATCACGCGCCAGAAGTTTGCAGAGCTGGAAGCCCAGGCAACGGAAGAACGTTTCTCTGCCCTCGGTAACTCCTTCCCGGGCGGCTTCTTCTACTGTGACTTTCGAACGGGCACCCTCTTTCAAGAAAGAAGATATCGAGAAACTGCAATACACACTCGCACCGGATATGAGTGTTAACGGCGAGATGCGTGGTTTCTTTGGACTGCTCACCGACATTACCGAGCTACGCAGTGTTGAAATGGCACTTCGCCAGGCCCAGAAGATGGAGGCAGTGGGGCAGCTGACTGGTGGTATCGCACACGACTTCAACAACATTCTCGCCATACTCATGGGCAACCTCGAGCTGGCGAAACATACATCCAGGGAACCTGAAAGCCAGGAATACATCGCAGCAGCACTGCAAGGAGTGGAGCGCGGAGTTGCGATCACGCAGAAGCTGCTCGGGTTCGCACGCAGTAACACCGAAGGCGAGCAGATCATCAACGTTAACGACATCATCGACAACATGGGAGACATGATTTCCCAGTCAGTAGGCGCCAGGGTCTCCATCAATGTCTCACTGGAAGCAGATCTCTGGTCCACTCGTATAGATGTTGGTGACCTTGAAGACTCCATCATCAACCTGTGCATCAACGCCCGAGACGCTATGCCTGATGGCGGCGCGATAATCATCAAGACAGAAAACAAATCTGTCGATGAAGCTGCACAACGTATTCATCCATCACTAACACAGGGTGAATACGTTCTGGTGTCAGTGTCTGACACCGGTGTGGGCATGGACGACAAGACCAAGGAGCAGCTGTTCGAGCCTTTTTAAACCACCAAGCCGGAAGGCAAGGGTACGGGCCTCGGTATGAGCATGGTGTTTGGCTTTGTTAAGCGCTCACGCGGCGAGGTGCTTGTGTACTCTGCCGAAGGAGAAGGCACCACCATCAATATGTACCTGCCAAGGGCGAGTGCTTCTGTATCAGAGTCGGTGCGGGAAAAAGAGGTGGTAACTGAAGAAGGCACTATCAAAGAATCGATCCTCATTGTGGACGACGAGGAGATGGTTGCGAACGTCGCAGCCGGGATTCTCAACGAACTCGGCTACGAAACCCTGGTTGCAACCAATACTGATGATGCCCTGGAACTGGTTTCCGGTGAGCACCACATTGATCTGATTTTCTCAGATGTGGTGATGCCGGACGATCGAAACGGCTTCGAGTTCGCCAAGGCGGTCAATCAGATCCGGCCCATGAAGATACTGCTCACCAGCGGTTTCTCAAAATTCCGGAGTATGGAACCCGTCGATGAGGAATCGCGAATTCTCGCACAGAACATCCTGAGCAAGCCGTACAATCGCCAGGAACTCGCCAGCAGCGTGCGGCGAGTTCTGGATGCGACAGGCTAGTCGGGCAGACCAAGCACCCGCTTGGCGATAATGTTCAGCTGAACTTCCGAGGTACCACCCTCTATGGAGTTGGCCTTGGTGCGCAGCCACGCGCGGGTTTCTGTGAGTTCGGCATCAGTGAAGCCATCACCCTCCCAGCCAAGCATCTGTGAGCCCATCGCACTGAGCATAAGTTCATAACGCTTCTTGTTCTGTTCGGTCCCGTAGAGTTTGAACATGGAAGAAACGAAACTCGGCGCCTTGGTGGACTTGCTCTCCTCTGCATTTCGCTTGACTGTCAGACCAAAGGCGCGGTCATCCATCGCGTGCTGCGTGATGTCACTGCGCAGGCTGGCATCTGCCAGGCGACCTTCACTGAGGCCAATGTATTCACTGGCAATTTCGGCAACAGTCCGCCGTTTCTGGCCACCACCGCCAATGCCACCAATCATCGTGCGCTCATACTGCAATAGGCGTTTCGCGACCGTCCAGCCGTCATTGACCTGCCCTACCACGTTTTTACGCAGTGCTCTTGCATCCTCGAAGAAGGTTTCACAGAAAGGCGAAAGGCCACTGATCAACTTGATTGGTTTAACCGAAACTCCCGGTTGGTCCATGGAAAAGAGAATAAATGTAATACCGTTGTGCTTTGGTGCCTCAAAGTCGGTTCTTACCAGGCAGAAGATCCAGTCAGCGAAGTTTGCGCCGGACGTCCAGACCTTCTGGCCATTGATCACGTATTCGTCGCCATCCAACACAGCCTTGGTTGCGAGACTGGCAAGGTCAGAACCACTGTTGGGCTCACTGTAGCCCTGACACCACCAGATGGAACCATCAGCAATCCTGGGTAGATGCTCGGCTTTCTGCTCGTCAGTGCCGAATTCGAGCAATGCAGGTCCGATCATGGAAAGACCCATGCCCACCAACGGAGGCCTGGCATTGATTCGCGCCATTTCCTGGCGCAGCACATTGGCTTCTTCAGCGCTCAAACCCGCGCCGCCATATTCTTTTGGCCACGTCGGAACGGTAAACCCCTTTTCAGCACAGAGATCCATCCAGACTTTCGTGTCAGGATTCCTGTAGGTGATCTTGGTACCACCACCCGGCGATTCGTCAGCCGGCATGGGGGTGCGCATCGACTCTGGGCAGTTAGCCTCGAGCCAGCTCCGGGTTTCTTCTCTGAATGTTTCCAGGGACATGTTGGGTTTCCTAAATCGGATTGATATCAAAAAGTGTAATTTCGGATCGTGTACCTACGCGCATGACCGGCCCCCAGGTGCCTGTACCCTGGGAAACATAGAGCCGGGACTTCCCAAGCTGGTACATGCCCACTACCTGGTCAAAGACCCGATTAACGACCAGGTTGAAGGGGAAAATCTGCCCGTTATGGGTGTGCCCGCTGATCATCAGGTCAATCCCGGCACGCTCGGCGGCTTCAAGTCCACGTGGCCTGTGATACATCAGCAGACCAAAGGCATCTTCCTTGAGTTTCAACTTGGAGAGTTCGCGTTCTACCTGGAGGGCATCATCTCGATCGTCAATGCCAATGACCTGCACGTCTTCGCGATGCTGGACACTGGCCGTCCTGAGCACCTGGACATCCAGCGACCTCAGACGTTCGATGATGTTATCGAGGTCTTCATAACGCTCGTGATTGCCGATGGAAAAATAGACGGGGCAGCCGAGGTCTTTCAGGGAAGCAATTTCAGAAACCGGGACATTGCGGGCATCAATGAAATCGCCGGTAATGCAGACAAACTCAGGCTTAACTGCCTTGATCTTCGCGACGACCTGCTCCAGGAAAGCACGACTGCGCGAACCGATATGAACGTCCGTGATCTGCACGAACCGAAGCGGCGACTTCAGGGATTCAGAGGAAAAAGAAACGGTTCGCACGAACGGCATGACGGCCAGCAGCACACCGAGCGAAGAAATAACACCGGCAACCAGCAGCGTGTATACGCCCGCGCTTTTTGCTGTCACGATGCCTGTCGCAACCAGCACCTCAAACACGAGTAGTGTCAGCACCATGATCGGCGACAATCCGAGGATAAAGTCCGCGACGTAGCGCAGCCGCCTGGCGACAAAATTCCTGGCATCGCGGAGCAGCCAGCGGCTGATCACCTGGCTACTGGCAACCGGCACGAGGATCGTCATGGTCAACCATAGCTCAACGTCTAACCACTGGCAGAGTCGCACTACAGGATAAACAAACAGGGGAATGTGCAGCAGCAGGAAGATCGCGACAAAGACGCGCATGCCCGACGGGCGCGCCGCGGCGCTGGTGCTTGTTTCACTGTCCTGAGCTGTTTCGCTTGTGCTCATCGCTCTCTGCTTGCTGTGATTGAAAGGCCGGGTTGACCAGGCTGACAACCCGCCACCCGGGGCCCGGCAGCCACTGGTCTTCATTTGTAACGAGGCGCAATCTATCAGATGTGTCTACGAGGAACAAAATCAGCGCATTATCCCCGTACTTCTCCAGGTATTGTTCAAGGTTGAATTCCTCGGTGAGCCCGGTGGTTTTGGTTTCCCAGCCATTCAGCAGGTGCCCGAGAAGCTGGTTATGGCTGACCTCTTCCCCGAACAGTCGTTTGCCGCGGAGTCTACCCGCGATACGGTGTTTATCATCGCGATATCCCTCTGCTGATGTCGGCAGTTCGTAGAGGTGGCCCGGGCCAAAAATCCGGCGGAAGTGCTGGGCCGCCAGCGCATCAAAGTTCGCCCGACCGGACAGACTGATCAGGTTGCCGATGCCGGACAGATCCAGGTAACGATCTGCATGATCCGAGATCGGATTCCCGAAGTAGGTTTCGATGCCATCCATCCTGGACTGGCTGACATGGTCCCAGTCGCTGGCAGAAATCACCACACGAACATCATGTTCTTTCAGCGACTTCGCCAGCATTCGGCCAACACGACCACCGCCGACAATAAGAAAGCCGGATGGCGCGCTTTCCCTGACACCCAACCACTCAGCGAGCGACTTCGAGGTCAGGCTTTGCAGAACCACCGTGCTGATAATCACAAGGAATGCGAGCGGCACCAGCAACTCGGCACCCGGAGCCCCTTCCTGTTCCAGTCTCAGCGCAAAGATCGCGGCCACAGCGGCGCAGACTATTCCGCGAGGCCCGATCCATGAAATCAGGAAACGTTCCCCGGCCGTAAGGTCGCTACCCCAGGTGGACAGAGCCACAGCCACCGGTCTCGCAAGAAAAATGATGCCGGCTACCACTATCAGGGACGGCCAGCCGACCGCAACGAGGCCATCCACATCGATTCTGGCTGCGAGCACAATAAACAGACCACTGATCAACAGGATGGACAGGCTTTCCTTGAAATCGAGAATATCCTCCACATCAATCCCAGGGCGGTTAGCCATCACCATGCCAAACACCGTAACCGCAAGCAGGCCGGACTCATGTTCCATGGATTCAGACAGCGCAAAGGAAACAAACACCATCAACAGGGTAAAGGGGCTGCGCAGGTATTCAGGGAGCCAGTGTTTCTTCAGGATGAAAGAAAGGCCATATCCGAAAGCCAGCCCGATGGCGGTACCAGCTGCGACCACCAGGAGGAAGAGCTGGAAAATTTCGCCGAAGGCGTCAACCTTGCGTGATGCCAGGTAAAAGTCGAAGGCGAGAACCGCGAGAAGCGCGCCAATCGGATCAATCACGATACCTTCCCAGCGCAGGATGTCCGCAACACGCTTTAACGGGCGTACGGTTCGTAACATCGGCACAATAACCGTGGGACCCGTCACGACCACCATGGCACCAAAGAGCAGCGCCATGTCGAAATCAAACCCGACCGCGAAATAGGCAATCACGGCTGTAATCAACCACGTAGCGAGCGCGCCAATCGTCACAAGATTGCGAACCGTGTTACCAATCTCCCGCAGCTCTGAAAGTTTCAGGGTCATCGCACCCTCGAACAGGATCACCGCGACAGAAAGAGAGATGATAGGGAAAAGTAACTCGCCAAAAAGCTCGTCCGGGTCGAGTACACCGGTAACAGGGCCCGCCAGGATGCCAAATACCAGCAGGAACAGGATAGCCGGCAACCTGACCCGCCAGGCACTCCACTGCGCGATAGCTGCAAGCAACCCGATGCCCGCGAGCGTGAGCAGCGGCGAAAGCGTTATTGATTCAAACATGGGTTATTCACGCTACCTGAAACTGCTGCCGAGTATGTCTCTTGCAATGATATGCCGTTGCACCTTAGATGGGCCTTGACGCGGGATGCACCTTCGAAGGCAACCAGCCTGACCATGTTGCGCAGACGCTCTGCTCTAGCGGTACCCAGGGTTTTGTCATCGCGACACTCATCTCGTCAAATTAACATGTATCTTTCATCCATGGCAGACAGCCCGCTGTTACAGACCTACTGCAGGAAACGATCTGCGGATGGCACCCCGGAGCCATTGCACGGGACCGCACATACTGGTACCAGTCGAGGACCCCGGGCGAACTGCTGGGCCGAATACGAAAAGACCCGGCTATCGACGTGCTGGAAGTTGAGGAGAATTTGTTATCTGCGCTGGAAAGCCTGGGTCCCTAATCCTCGAAGGGTTCCGCGCCAAAACCGATAATCATCTGACGAACTTCCTCCAGCATCTCATCAAGTTCTGTTTCATCGGTGCCACGCATCACCAGGTTGGTGCCGTAACCTTCCTGGCGATAGAACGGATAACTGCCAAGGTCCACATCGGGATGCCTGTCCTGGATTTTCCCGAGCGGCACGGCCACCTGCCCTTCGCTCAGATAAGCGCCGACCGATCTTGATCGAACCGGGTCCCCGCCGCCAAGGCGCTCTTTGGTCAGTGTGCTGACCATGGCCTGCATGACCATGGGTACGCCGGCCATCACGTAGACGTTACCAATCTGGAACCCCTGAGGTCCGCCGGTAGGGTTATCAATCAATGTTGCGCCTTCAGGCACTCGCGCCATCCTCATGCGCGAAGCCATTACCTCGGGTGGTGCCTCACGGCGACTGATGATCGCTTCGATCTCAGGGTGGATGTAGAGTTCTTTGCCAAACGCCTTGGCAATGCAATCCGCGGTGATGTCGTCATGGGTAGGACCGATACCACCCGTCGTGAAGACATTATCGTAAGTTTCACGGCACTCATTCACCGTATCCACAATGATGTCTTCCACATCGGGAATCACCCGTGCATGCACCATGCGCACACCGACTTCGTTGAGTGCTTTCGCGAGATGCTGGAGATTTGTGTCCTGGGTTCTACCAGAGAGGATTTCGTTGCCGATAATGATCAGGCAACCGGTTGTGACTTTGTTCATTGACGTCTACTGAATTGCTTTACCCGCGCACCATAACAGGTCCGACAAAATCGAGCCAAGTAACGCTAAAGGCTTACCATTCTGCCATCTGGTAGGCGACATAGGCCTGGGTGTTACCGTCGTCGGTGGTTTCGAATTGCACTTCAAGGCTGGCCACCGTATTCATGCGATCCACCCGGAACGAACGAAATCCTTCACGCAGCTCACACCAGGCGCCAAGGGTCCAGGTCTTACCCCAGAAGTACAAAATGAGCGGCCGGATCACACGGTCCGTCGACTCTCCCCCGATTGAGGTGTAGTTGACGGTCAGCTTCTCCTGGGCATCGAGCGCTTTCCTGACAATTCGAAGTTTGTCGCTCACTTCTTTCGACATCTGGAAATCCGGCACCTCGATACGATTCAGCTGGATCTCATCCTTCAGGTTTTCCGGCAGGATGGACTCAATCTTGCGGATGGCGGTGGCAGTGGTGCTGGCGAGTTCACTGTCCGACCAGGCCCTGACCATTCGGGCACCCAGCGCCAGCGCCTTAAGTTCCTCCGAGGTAAACATCAGCGGCGGCAATCGATACTCGTCCCGCAGCAGGTAACCGACACCGGCCTCACTATCGATGGGTATACCGGAACCTACAAGGTCACCAATATCGCGATAAACCGTACGCGTCGAAACCTCCAGTTTCTCAGCCAGGTAGTGGCCGGTGCGTACCTTGCCTTCCTGGAGAAGGAGCATGAGTTGGAAAAGTCGATCTGCTCTGCGCATGTGGTTAGCTATACTCTCGACATGTCTAGGTCAATATTGATCTGGCCTGTTAACCTGTATATATATACATATATCCAGAATTTGTCCACGCACCCGTTCCCGACAACTAAAACTGAATGAAAACCGCATCCGAAGAACTCGATCACATCCTCATTCGCGGCGCCCGCGAGCACAATCTCAAGTCTGTTGAAGTCAGGATTCCGAAACGAAAACTGGTGGTTCTTACCGGGGTATCCGGCTCTGGCAAGTCCTCTCTGGCTTTTGACACCCTATACGCCGAGGGCCAGCGCAGGTATGTGGAATCACTCTCGGCTTACGCACGCCAATTCCTCGGCCAGATGGAAAAACCCCGATATGACACCATCCGCGGCCTGTCTCCAACCATCTCCATCGAGCAGAAAACCACTTCAAGAAATCCCCGTTCGACAGTCGGTACGATCACCGAAATTGCTGATTACCTGCGTGTGCTGTTTGCGCGCGTCGGCAAACAGCACTGTCACGAATGCGGGGGTGAAGTGCAGGGGCAGACCGCACAGCGCATCGTGCAGGAACTGATGAGCCGGCCGGAAGGCACCCGCCTCTACCTGCTTGTGCCATTGCTGGTTAATCGCAAGGGCGAACATCGCGAAATGATCGAAGATGCCAGATTGCAGGGGTTTGTCCGTTTAAGAGTCGATGGCGAAATGGTTCGTACAGACGAAATTGACGCCCTGGATAAGCGCAAAAAACACACCGTTGAAGCCGTCGTTGACCGGCTCGTGATAAAGCCCGACATCGAGGAGCGAATGACGGAATCTGTGGAATCGGCTCTGCGCTATGGTGAAGGCGCCATGATTGCTTCGGTTGACGGTACAAAAGATCAATTGTTCTCAGAGTCACTTTCCTGCAATCACTGTGGCATTTCGTTTCCGGCATTGACCCCACAATCTTTTTCTTTCAACAGCCCACAGGGAATGTGCCATGACTGCAATGGCCTGGGCACCCAGGTGGCTTTTGATAAAGACCTGGTTATTCCCGACAAGGACCTGACACTACGCGAGGGTGCCTTAAAACCCATCGGGCGAATTGACGATGACCGCAATGCCATGGGCGCCGTGTTCCATCGACAGGTGTTCAAGTACCTGAAGATTTCACTCGATAAACCCTGGCGAAAACTGACGAAAAAACAGCAGGAAACCATTCTCTATGGCACAGGGGAGAAACGATACGAGATTAACTGGGGCTCCCACGGCACCACACAGTCGCGGTACGAGGGTCTGCTGAACCGCCTGATGCGCAGATTCAGGAACACCCGATCAGAAGGCATGAAACGCTGGTACTCACAGTTCCTCGCCAATACGCCCTGCACCACCTGCCACGGGGTCCGCCTGCGTGCAGAAAGCGCCGCTGTGAAAGTCGCAGACGCCACCATTGTTGATGTCTCTTCCTGGACCATTGACCGCACGTTTGAGTTCTTCAACACCATCAAACTGCCAGGTGCTGCAGGGGAAATTGCGACAGAGGTGTTAAAAGAGATATGCAACCGCCTGGGATTCCTGAACTCTGTCGGGTTGTCTTACCTTTCACTTGACCGACTCGGTCCAACCCTGTCTGGTGGCGAGTCGCAGCGTATCCGACTAGCGTCCCAGGTCGGTTCGGAGCTGTCTGGCGTTATTTACATCCTGGATGAACCCAGCATCGGCCTGCACCAGCGGGACAACGAAAAACTTCTGAATACGCTTTGCCGCATGAGAGACATCGGCAACACCGTTGTGGTCGTGGAACATGATGAAGACACTATTCGGACCGCAGACTACGTCGTGGATTTTGGTCCAGCGGCCGGCGTGCACGGCGGTGAAATTGTTCACGCGGGAACACCCAGGAGCCTAGAGAAAAGCCGGCGATCCCTTACCGGCGCCTACCTCTCGGGCAGGACCTGCATTGAAATCCCCGAAGAACGGCGCGAGCCGATCGGTCATATCCGGGTTGAAGGTGCCGCAGCAAACAACCTGAAGCACGTAGATGTGGATTTCCCCCTAGGCGTTATGACCGCGGTGACCGGTGTTTCCGGTGCGGGCAAATCAACCCTTGTGAACGACATCCTGCATCCGGCACTCGCGCGACAGTTTCACCAGTCCACGCAGCGTATCGGTGAACATAATCGGGTCACCGGCCTGGAGCAATTGGACAAGGTCGTCGCCATTGACCAGAAACCTATCGGGCGAACACCGCGAAGTAATCCTGTCACCTACATCAAGGTGTTCGATGAGATCCGCACCTTCTTTTCCCAACTCCCCGGTTCGCGAATGCGCGGCTACAAACCGGGCCGGTTTTCTTTCAACGTGAAAGGTGGACGCTGCGAGGATTGCCAGGGCGACGGCGTACGCAAGATTGAGATGCACTTCCTGTCTGACGTTTATGTTCGCTGCGAGGAATGTGATGGCAAGCGTTTCAATGACGCGACCCTGGAGGTTAGATACAAGGGCAAGTCTATTGCCGATGTCCTTGAATTGACGGTGTCCGAAGCGATCGAGCACTTTTCGGAACATCCGAAGATCGTGAACAAGCTGCAGCTGCTTGCTGACGTGGGTCTGGATTACCTGCACCTGGGCCAACCCTCCTCCACACTGTCGGGAGGCGAGGCGCAGCGCATCAAGCTGGCTCGCGAACTGTCAAAGATCGCTACAGGAAAAACCTTCTACATTCTGGATGAACCGACCACGGGGCTGCACTTTGACGATGTGAAAAAACTGCTGGCCGTGCTGAAACGACTCGTGGATGCCGGGAACACGGTCACCGTGATCGAGCACAACCTGGACGTAATCAAAACCGCAGACTGGTTAATAGACCTCGGACCCGATGGCGGACCGGCAGGCGGTCAGTTGCTGGCCGAGGGAACACCCGAAGAAATCGCAAAGATTAAGGGATCTGAAACCGGTAAGTACCTGAAGCCTTTACTCAAGGTCTCACGCAGCGGCAGCAAGTCCGTCAAGGCGGCTTAGGCTTCTTGTGGGTTATGGGGAAACCCGCTGCTGGATGGACTGAACGTTGGAGTTGTTCATCAGCTTTTTGATTTTTGGGTGATTCTGCAACGTCTGCAGGTCAAAAGACTGAACAGCACGCATCAGTTCCGGATCACTCAGCACAGCCTGCATATCCGGGTCGCTCTGCAGCTGCCGAATGCTCGTCATTAGCCGCTGGTCACTGGCAATGGATGTTTGTAGGTTCTGCACAGCAGATTGACCTGCCTGCATCGCGGAGTCACTGCTTATCGCTGGCTGACTTCCCTGGCTGATCGACAGGATTTTCCCCTTGTCGATGGTAATGACCCCCATGGACTCAGTCTGCACCTGGTAGCTGCCCCCGGTCATCGACAGCACCTTGCCATTAATTCGGCTACCGTCTTCCAGAACAATCTCTTCGCCGTGCACCTGTGAGGCAAGCAGCAGCGTGCCAGTCACGATGATTTTCTTCAGGTTCAAATGAACACCCCTGTTGGTCTATTAAGGGACAGTTTACTTTTTTCAAACAGAAAAAAGTAAACTGTCCCCCGAAATGACAGATTTTGTCCCCGAAGAAGTCCCAGTCAGACCCGCCGCTACCGTGATGCTGATTGATGATCGACCTGACCTGCAGGTGTTCATGATGGAACGTCACGCCAACACGGTGTTCGCAGGCGGCATGTGGGTGTTTCCCGGCGGTGCGGTGGATCACCAGGACGACGCCAGCTACTACTCTACAATTGCGACCCATCGAACAGATTCAGAGGCCAGTGCGCTCATGGACCTGGAGTCAGGTGGCCTTGCCTATTTCATGGCTGCAATCCGGGAGACATTCGAAGAAGCTGGCATCCTGCTCGCTTTGCACCAGCACGACGAACGTCCACTCAGTCTGAATGCCGAAAACCTGACAAGATTTGAGCAATACCGGTACCAGCTCAATGCCGGGGACATCGATCTGAAAAGTATCCTGGAACAGGAGTCACTGCTCGCCGATGTGGGCCAGATGCACTACATTGCGCGTTGGATTACGCCCCTCGGTTCCCCCCGCAGGTTCGATGCCCGCTTCTTTATCTCCTGTATACCGAGCGAACAGGTACCCATCCATGACAATGGAGAGCTCGTCAATTCCACCTGGATGTCACCGCACGAGATTCTCGAGAAATTTGAACGGGAGGAAATGGCGCTGATGTCACCCACCCTTCGCATGGTAAGGAATCTCGCCGCGTTTGATTCCGCAGAGCAGGTCATCCAGGCCGTAGAGAAGAATCCGCTGGATGAGCAGGCCCGGGTGCATCGGGACAGCGGTGTCATTGTGATGCCCGGTGAGCCCGGCTACGACGATGCCCTCACGGAAGTGGAAAATGGCTGGGTTCGACTGCGGCCGCAGCCCTTGTAAACAACCCTGAGCGTTACTTGGCCCGATCATAGAGGGACCTATCAATAGTTGCGGGTAATGCCGCCTGATAGACGACCATCAACAGCCCTGAGCGTTACTTGGTTAACTCGTGAGGGACCTATCCACGGTTGGCGGGTTAAGCCATCCCGCAGACGTCCATGTAAAAGAACTTGAAAGTGGAGAAATAATGAATACAATGGAGTTTATTCCATTTTGTGCACTGCACACAGGGTTGGGACATGAGGGAGATAACGGCTTTAAAGCCGACAGACGTGCTGATGCTGGGCCTTTTACTGGTTCTGCTGGCTATTTCATTTCTCAATGTGCCTACCAGTTACTCTTCCACCACGCAGCAGGCTGCAGCGACAGACAGCAAACCGCTTGAAACCAGATCAATCGGTCACGCATCCAAAATCCTGCCGAGGGAACCGACTGCCGCCACTGCAACATCCGGGCAAACCTCTGAACTGCCCGATTTCGCCGCCATCCAGGATACGGCGACTAAAAAGCGTGAGTTCTTCAACTACATGCTGCCAATGATCCGCGAGTCCAACGACAAGATACGCGAGGAACGCCGCCAGTTACTCCGAATCGCGGACATGATCAAGACCGGAACCAACATCGATTCAAGCGATCTCGACTTTGTTGGGGGACTTCAAGTGCGCTACAGGGTTCGCCACCAGGGCGACCTGTCAGCCACGGTCGACGCGCTACTCATCCGGGTCGATGTGGTTCCGGCATCTCTTGTGCTGGCCCAGGCGGCCAACGAGTCAGGCTGGGGCACCTCCCGCTTTGCTCGCCAGGCTAACAACATGTTTGGCGTCTGGTGCTTTACCAAGGGCTGTGGCCTGACGCCCCTGGCCAGAGCAGAAGGACTGACACACGAAGTGGCTCGCTACGATTCGGTGCAGGACAGCATTGATGCCTACATCCGAACACTGAACACCAATTCTGCCTATGTTGAATTGCGTGATATCCGCGCAAACTCTCGTGAAATGGCCGAACACTTTACCGGGCACGAACTGGCTGAAGGCCTGCTACGCTACTCGGAACGCGGTAAGGACTATGTCGAGGAAATCAAGATGATGATCCGCGTCAACGACCTGCACAGGTACACCCTGCCAATCCAGGTGTAAACCATTTTAGCCAGTTGCGCGTCTTAACCAGATTGAAACTCAAGTTCTGGGGACGCGAGCCATGAAACAAAATTTTGCTGCTATTACCTTTCTTATGACGAGCTTCACTGCCGTTGCAGACTACTGTGCGGAAAGCAAGGTCATCGAACACAACCTGGAACCTGGCGATCTGGCCGAACTGCAGATGAAAGCGCTGGCTGGCTCGCTGGAAATCGCCGCGTCAGAGGATGACCGTATTCACTTCCGGGGCAAGGCCTGCACCAGCCAGCCCGAGTACCTGGCACAAATGGACGTAAACGTTGGTCGTAAGGACGACAGTCTGATTCTGGAAACCGTGATCCCCTATCACCAGGACAGTTTTGATCCAGCCTATGCGAGCATCGATATCGAACTACGTGTCCCCGGCACCCTGCCGTTACGTGTTCAGGATTCCAGCGGTGACATGTTGATTGAAGACGTACGTGTGCTGTCAGTGGATGATTCTTCCGGAGATATTCGATTGATGAACACTAACGCTGACGTAACCATCAGGGATTCATCAGGGGAAATTTCAATCAGGGAACACGCCGGGAACCTGCGGATCTACGACAGCTCCGGCGCTATCGACATTCGTGACGTCCAGGGAGATGTCACCATCCCCGGCGACAGTTCGGGCGACATCGAGATCGAGGACGTACAGGGCCTGGTTACTGTCGAAAGTGACAGCTCGGGCGATATCGAGATCGAACACGTCACCGGCGACGTCCTGGTAGGTCGGGACGGAAGTGGCAGTATCGAAATCGGCAACATCAACGGCCGTGTCGAAATCATGTCTGACGGCAGCGGCAGCGTTGATGTCACTGAAATCACGGGCGACTTCTCCGTCATGAACAAGGGATCAGGCGAGATCAGGCATCGCGGTGTGCAGGGCCAGGCAAGCCTGCCAAGATAAAAACCGGGATTCAGCGATCCTCCTGCCGCAGGTACAGCATGCGCCAGAGTGTTGCCACAACCAGTGCGTGATCAATAACACCTTTTTGCAGAAGTGTCGGTAAGTCTGACAGGGGCACCAGCTCGACTTCCGTGTGTTCAGTTGAGGTATTGGTTATATTACCGGCGCGTTCACAGCCAGTCGCAAGGTAGGTGTGCAGTTTGTTGGGAAAGATTGCCGGATTAGGACTCAGTACACCGAGTGATTCAACGGAACCTGCGCGGAAACCGGATTCCTCCATACACTCCCGAACAGCAGCCGCCCCGGGATCTTCTCCAGGGTCCACCATACCTCCGGGAATCTCGAGCGTAATTTCTTCAGTGCCATGACGAAACTGGCGGATAAACACAACCTCCTCATTGGTCGTGATAGGCACGATGTTCACCCAATCGGCGGTATCAATGAAATAAAAGCTGTGTTCGTTTTCCGTCCGTGGGCATAAGGAGATTGATTCACTCACCGTAAACACGCGGCAGTCTGCCAACTGGCGAGTTTGCTTTCGCACCCAGGGTCGAATTTCAGACATGTTTGGATTCCAGTGGGTCAGGTTCCGGTAAAGTTGGGGGCGCGACGCTCAAGGAATGAAGCCACGCCTTCCCGGTGGTCATTGGATTTAAAACACTCCGCCATGGCCTCGGTATGATTCACCATGTGTGCACTGACATCACTACCAAGACCTTCATAGACGAGAGATTTGATTCTCTGGTGAGAGAAAGGTGACCCCTGCAGGATCGCATCTGTCAGGTCGTTTGTCCTGTCATCGAGTTCCTCGGGCTCGAAAACGCCCGACACAAACTTCAGTTCGTGAGCTTCTCTCGCTGAGATAAACTCACCTGAATAAAGGAGCCAGAACGCCTGCGAGGTGCCCACCAGTCGCGGCAACAGCCAGCTACCTGCACCAGTATCCGGCACCAGGCCACGGTGTGCGAAGTTCCAGGCAAACCTGGCGCGCGTTGAAGCAATACGGATGTCGCACTGTGATGCGAACTCGGCGCCCATACCGACTGCAGGTCCATCAATCACTCCGATAACCGGTTTCGGACAGGCAATGATTGGCCACCATTTGCCTTTTTCTTCTGCTGTTCCCCGAAGACCTTTCTCTTCACCGGGAATACTGGAGAGATCAGACAAATCTGTACCTGCACAGAAAGCACCATCAGTGCCTTTCAACACAACTACCCGGACTTCATCATCTTTACCCGCTCGATCAAATGTCGAAATAAACTCCGCCAGCATGGCAAAACTCATGGCGTTCTTTTTCTCTGGCCGATTGATGGTGATCGTGCAAACGCCGTATTCGACGTCATAAAGTATCCAGTCACTCATACCTTTTTCCTCCCTAACTGAGCCCATCCACGGGAATGCAGACTCCGTGAACGGCGGCGGCTGCATCCGATGCCAGAAAGCCCATTACGCTGGCCAGCTGTTCCGGCGGGACCCACTTGCTGTAATCAGCGTCCGGCATGTCCTCGCGATTGCGAGGTGTATCAATCATGCTCGGCATAATCGCATTCACGTTAATGCTGTTTTCGCGCAGTTCAGCTGACATTGCCTCAGTCAGGCGCATGACTGCTGCTTTCGACGCGGTGTAGACACCCATATTGGCCACGCCGCGGGTGGCTGCACCCGCGGCGACATTAATGATTTTCCCACCGCCCTGTTCCAGCATGTGCGGCACCACGCATTGTGCGGTGTTCACAATGGACCGGGCATTGAGATTCATCAGGAAGTCCCAGGTTTTGTCAGACGTCTCATGCACTGCTTCACCCATCATGAAACCGCCGGCGACATTACACAGCACATCAATTCGACCGAGGTCAGCAATGACAGTTTTAAAAACGTTCGCACAACTTTCAGCACTGGTAAGATCAGCAGTCAGGTAACGATGTGCTTCGGATTTGTGGGAAAACGCGCTGCCCAGCAGTTCGTCACTGTAATCCAGCGCAACAACCTGGGCACCCCGGTCAGCGAAATGCTCAAAGACCGCACTACCCAGTGCCCCGGCAGCACCGGTTACTACTACGATTTTTCCTGAAAACAAGTGCAACTCCTTCGGCGGTTTAATTTCACGGCGCCCAGTATAACGAGGGTTTGACCTGCCGCACATCAGCCATTACCTTGATAACTCCCTTAGAGGCGCACTAAAAGAGAGAGCAAACATGGATTCCATAAAAACCTTCTGCCGCGTGTGTGAACCGTCCTGCGGGCTGGTCGCTGAGGTCGACAATGGAGAGATCGTCTCGCTGAAGCCCGACAAATCACACCCTGTCACAAAAGGTTTCGCCTGCCATAAAGGTATTGCCACACTGGAGATCCACAAGGACGAAGATCGCCTGGACCACCCCCAGCGCCGCAACGCCAGCGGTGAGCTGGAAAGGGTCCGCTGGCAGGAAGCCTGCGCTGGAATCGCCGAGAAGCTGGCTGAAATCAAGGAGAAATTTGGTCCCGATGCTATTGCAGCCTACACAGGCAACCCGTTGGCCTTTAACTCACTGGCTGGCCCTGCCATTGGTTCATTCGTTTTAAACAACGGAATCCGTCGCAACTTCTCTTCTGGCACGCAGGATTGCACCAACAAGTTCGCCGCTGCAGAAGCCGTATTTGGCTCAAGTACCATTCATCCAATCCCGGATATCGAGCACACTGACTTCCTGTTGATTTTTGGTGCTAACCCAAGAATTTCGCACATGAGTTTCATCTCTATTGCGGACCCCATGCATGTACTCCGCTCTGCAGCGAAGCGTGGTGCGGACATCTGTTTCGTCGACCCAAGGTACAACGAATCCATAAAGGGAATTGGCCGACACTTTGCTGTCAAACCCGATACTGATGTCTACCTGATGGCAGCCCTGCTGCACGTCCTGTTCCGTGATGGGCACGTTGACGAACCGCAGATGATCGAACACGCGGACCACGTCTCAGATCTGAAGGCGTTTATTGAAGGCTACGCACCCACCGATGTGGCTGCTGTCGTCGGAGTGTCTGCTGAAGACATCGAACAACTGGCGCGCGATATCGCTGCAGCACCTACAGCAGCTTTCTATATGTCTACCGGTGTCAACATGGGCAGGCAGGGCTCGCTGGCCTATTGGCTTCTCTTCATGCTGAGTCTGGCGACCGGTAACCTCGACCGAAGAGGCGGCAACATCTATTCAAGGGGTTTCTACCCAGCCGCCAAGGCAGGTCGCTTACGCGGCGAAATCACCTACGAGGACACACAGTATGGTGACGTACGGCGCATTCGTGGCTCTCTGCCGGGTAATCTCATGGCCGATATGATCCTGCAGGAAGACAACCCGATCAGGGGACTGATCGTTATTTCCGGGAACCCGCTGCTCTCAATGGGCTCCGGGGAAAAACTGCGGCGCGCGTTCGAGAAACTCGAGTTCGTCATGGTGATTGATATCTATCCCAGCGCAACGTCGGACTACGCGGACTATATACTACCGGCAACCGATATGTACGAACGTGCCGACATCAACATCTGTGGCCTTGGCATGCAGCAACAACCTTTTATCCAGTACACCGACTTTGTCGTACCGCCGAAAGCGGAGCGACGGCCCGAATGGTGGATCCTGCGTGAAATTGAACGCGCACAGGGCTTCGAAACAGAGAACCGCGAACTGGATGATTACCAGCAGGCAATCGATGAACTGGGGCTGTTTAACCGTTTCAGTCATATGATGGGCCAGTCCGATCTAACACTGGAGGACGTGCGAGATGAAGGCACTGTAGTACTGAATCCCGTCGAACCAGGCAAATTCTTCAGCAATGTGATTCAGACAGAAAGCGGTCATGTTGACTGTTGTCCAGGCACCTTCAATGAGTCTATTGAACGGTGCGCAGAAATCTTCGATGAACTGAAAAGTGAAGAGACCAGCCAGCTGAAAATGATCTCCCGACGAACTAACTACATGGTGAACAGCTGGTTCCACAACGTGAAATCACTCAAGCGTTCCGGTCACCTGAACAACCCTCTCTACATTCACCCGGAAGATGCCCGCGCGCGAAATCTCGGCGAAGGTTCTGCGGTCAAGGTGCACAACGAGTTTGGTGAGGTGACCACAACCGTAACACTGGATGACGGCCTCACGCGGGGCACGGTTGCCATGACCCACGGCTGGGGTTACCGGGGACGGGATATGAAAACAGCCAGCGAATTTTCAGGATGCAACGTAAACGACCTGCTGCCTTCGGGTGCAGGGTCGTATGAGAAGATCAGTAACCAGGCGTTTATGACCGGTGTACCGGTAGATGTTGCGGCGGTGTAGCTAGCCGAATATCCACTGGAACGTAAAGAAGAAGATAATCGAGAGGATTGCGCCGGCGGGTAGCGTCACCAGCCACGAAATAAAGATGGTGCCTACCACCCGCATATTGAGCGCTTCCAGTCCCTTGGCCAGGCCAACGCCGAGCACACCCCCCACCAGTGTGTGTGTCGTGCTCACCGGCAGGCTATATCCCGAGGCGATCACCACCGTGGTGGCTGCAGCGAGCTCAGCCGCGAAACCACTGCTCGGTGTCAGCTCTGTGATATTCGTACCGATAGTCCGCATGACACGGTAACCATAAAGCGCCAGGCCAGCGACAATGCCACCGGCACCAAGCAGCAGGATCCAGTTGGGCATACGTGCGGTCTGAACCACTTCACCACCGGACGAAATGATGCTGTTGACCGCTGCCAGGGGACCAATGGCATTCGCCACATCGTTGGAACCATGGGCAAATGCCATGGAACACGCCGTGAAAATCATGAGCACACCGAACATTCTCTCGATGTTAACGATGTCGTGGCTTGCCGAATCAACCACCCTCTTGATTCGAAAAAGCGCAACGATGCCGACCAGGGCAACCAGGGCAGCAAACATCAGGGAGAAGATAATGGCCTGGCGGAATGTAAGATCCAGGCCAACGTGCTTGAGGCCCTTGGTCATGGTGACCATAGCAATGATGAAACCTACAAGGAAAATATAGACCGGCACTGCCCTTTTCGCCGAGACATACGGATCCTGGGTGTCAAAGACAAACTTTCGTACGCTCATAAACAGCAGGAAAGAAATTGTGCCCGCCATAACGGGAGATACAACCCAGCTTGAAGCGATTTCACCAACCTTTGCCCAGTTGACCGCATCAACGGAAATCCCCACCCAAGCAAAGCCAACGATCGCCCCTACGATGCTGTGGGTTGTGGATACTGGCCAGCCATAGGTCGTTGCAATCAACAGCCAGATGCCCGCCGCAAGCAGCGCCGACATCATCCCGTAAACCAGGAGTTCGGGATCATCCGAAAGCAGGCCTGGGTTGATAATACCTTTTCGAATCGTCGAGGTGACCTCGCCACCTGCCAGGTAAGCACCGGCAAACTCGAACACCATCGCAATGACAATGGCCTGTCGGAGGGTAATCGCCTTGGCACCCACCGAGGTACCCATGGCATTTGCAACATCATTTGCACCGACACCCCAGGCCATGAAGAAGCCAAAAATGACTGTCAGAATCAGCAGGGTGCTGCCATAGTCTTCAATAACGCCCATGACTACATCTAACCTTAATCAGCGATTTGAAACAGAAGGGGTTGGTGAAGCAAGGATGCAAGGGCTGGCTGTCCAAATAGCTTGGTGTAGGACGAGGAATTGGACATAAAACCGATGGCCCGGGTGGAGAGCCGACATTATAAAGAAGCCCGCTCGGCAAATTCAAAGGAATCCAGCCCACGGTTTATTAAGATTCTGTAAACAACCCAGTCCAGGCAGCCCGCAAAGCGAGCTGTAAGAGACCCAACTCGGTAAATGTGATATAAAACCGCTCCCATGAATGCACCTGCCACAGACACAGACAAGCGCCGGAGTTACCTGGATACCGCCGCTGTAGCACTTTCAGGCATCTGCCTTCTGCATTGCCTGGCACTGCCTGTTGTCCTGACGGCCCTGCCGATTCTTAACATTGCAGTGCTGGACGAATCGACGTTCCACACCATCATGATTGTCGTGATATTGCCCGTCAGCGTGGTTGCACTGTCAATTGGTTGCCGGCAGCACAAGGACATCCTGGTGCTTACCCTGGGTATTGTGGGGCTTGGCACCCTGACACTAATGGCGCTATTCGGTCATGACCTGATTGGTCTGACTGGTGAACGATTGGTCACCTCTGTCGGCGGCATCATTCTGGCGGCTGCACATATACGGAATTTTCTTTGCTGCAGAGAGGACGACTGCCAGCATGAACACCAGGACTGATGCCGTTCTTTGAACGTTTCAGTGCTCCCATCGGGGCGAGCGTCCACGAGATTGACCTCACGAACTTGTCTAAAGAAGACATCAGCCTGATCAACCGGGCGCTTGTCGATCACCTGGTACTGTTTTTCCACGATCAGTCGCTGACACCTGAATCGCTGAACAGACTGGGCCAACAGTTCGGAGCTCCAGCACCCTATCCTTATGTCGAAGGCTTGACCGGTTACCCGGAGGTCGTGGAGGTCATCAAAAAGCCCGAAGACACCGTAAACTTTGGCGGTGTCTGGCATTCAGACACCGCCTACCTGGCCGAACCGGCAAAAGCCGCGATACTCTATGGCGTCGAGATTCCGGATCAGGGCGGCGACACCATGTTCACCAACATGTACCTGGTTTATGAATCCCTCTCTCCTGGCATGCAGCGTTATCTCAGGGGGCTTCACGCGGTAAACGACGCTGACAATGACGCAATTGCCGCGACAAGGCCCGGTGGCGCACGCAAGGGCCTTAAGGCTGAACATCCCGTGATTCGAAGGCATCCGGAAACCGGAAAACCACTGCTGTTTGTTAATCGGGCGCACACCACAAAATTCAGTGGCATGACTCATGAAGAAAGTCGCGATCTGCTGGCATTCCTGTTTGATCGGATAGAGCAACCCGAATTTTCCTGTCGGTTCTCCTGGGCACCCGGCAGCGTTGCCTTCTGGGATAATCGTGCGTGCCAGCACTACCCCATCAACGACTACCACGGCCAGCAGAGAAGAATGCTCAGAATCAGCCTGGCTGGTGACACTCCGGCAGGGTTCTCATGAAAATTGCCGTCACCGCCTGGCGATTTGGCACTGACGGCCTTGGCCAGGAACTGGCCGCACAGGGCGAGGTGGCAGAAGCCATGGGTTTCGACTCCTTCTGGCTACCGGAAAATCACTTCACCGGTCCTGCCGCCATTCCATCACCACTGATGCTCCTCGCGGCGGTCGCCAGCAGGACGACAAAAATCCGGCTGGGTTCTACCTCATACCTGTTGCCTATACGCAATCCCATACTTGCCGCGGAGGAAGTGGCCGTTCTCGATCGCCTGTCCGGTGGCAGGGTGATACTTGGTATCGGGCGGGGGTTTGCAGATGCCATGTTTAAAACTTTCGACATTCCAACCTCGGAAAAACGTAAACGCTTCAAGGAAAACCTGGAACGCATGATTGATGCCTGGCAGGGCAAAGCAATTGCACAACATGACGATGAAGACATCTTCCTGTCACCCCTGCCCGTCCAGCAACCACATCCACCGCTGTGGGTTGCCGCCTTTGGACCACTGGCGATTAAACAGGCCGGCTCTCTTGGCCTGCCTTACATTGCCTCACCGGTCGAATCACTGGAAAGTCTCGAGGCGAACATCAGTGCGCACCGCGAACACGTCAGTGAAGCCGGACATAATTCCGTGACAACCGTGCCTGTGATGCGCACCGTGTTTGTTACGGATCAGCCCGCCCTCGAAAAGTCAGTGCGGGAGTCACTCGACAATGAATCTGCCAGTCAGTTCCGGGAACAGTCCGTTCCCCTGGATGACTGGGCCATCGTCGGAGACGCAGCATTTGTAAAAGACAAGCTCTCCGAGTACCGGGAGAGATTAGGGTTAAACTACCTGATCGCGCGTGGCCGCATACAGGGTGTTAGAGAGGAAGACCAGATAAGGTCGCACGAACTGCTGATGTCTGTAGCGCAAAAGGTCAGTTAACGATCTTGATCAACTGCCCGTGTTCAGGCTGGCCGTTTGGATACAACCCGTTCATAACCCGAAGTTTATCCAGCGCGTAGTTGGTAATCGGAGATTCCGCCGCCAGAGCTTCCATGGTCGTGTCTTCCTCTGCCCGCACTACCTGTATTTTTGGCAACTTTGCATTCTGGAAGTCGTCCCGGGTCATCTGGTCGAAGCTGAAGATGGTGGCAATGTACGATTTGTCGTCGCTGATCTTTCGCAGGTCATGTTTACCTGATCCTCGCAACACGTACGCAAGGCCCTTTCTCTGGTCAAAGATCACCGCAAACCTGGTCGGTCTGGGGCCAAACGGCGAATCCGCCTTGTCGGCTATACCCAGGTATGCAGGCAAACCGGCAATAGTGATCTCCCGGCCTTCACGGATATTGAGCCCAAGCTGCTCCCGCGTAAAGCTCTCCGGTGATGCTCCTCGCACCATCCTGGCTGTTGTCACGCTGAAACTCGATTCGCCGACCTGGTTCACAACCAGCACACCCTGTCTTGCAGGTTCAACCCGCCAGTCATCAGGGAAGGTGAACTTCACGCCAAGACGCGGATGGTAAAAGGTGGAACGCCTAACGATACCGGCCTGTCGCGCCGGCCCATAGGACAAGCCGTTCAGCTTTTGCAGGAATTCATCTGTCTTGATGTACTCGGCGTAGTCCTCCTTGAGACTTGCTGACGCCCTGATCGCTTCTCTGTAGCGGGTATCGTGATCCGGGTGGGTTGAAAGAAAACCGTGGTAGACAGCAGGGTCTCGATTCTCCAGTCGTGCCTGGTAGATCTCAATCCTGTCCTTGGCTTTAAGAATCTCAATGGTATCGAGCATCGCCTCGGGAGAGTATCCGGCTTTTGCCATGTATCTGGCACCAACCTCGTCGGCCTCCAGCTCAAATTCCCTGCTGTATCCGGAGAGCAGTACGCCACCGAACATGTTTCCCAATTCATAGAGCGCCGGTTGCCCCGACGCAACTGCGAGAACTGTGTTGAGCACACTGATGCCTTTCCCTCGGCTCTCCCGGCGCAGGGCGTGCTTTTCAGTCACGTGTGCAATCTCATGACCGAGAACTGCCGCCAGTTCAGATTCGGAATTCATGTGGGTCAGCATGCCGCGTGTGATGTAGATAAATCCGCCGGGCAGCGCAAAAGCGTTAATGATGTCATCGTTGAGGATGGTAAACGTGTACTCGATTTCTTCCCTCGAGCTTTCCGCCGCCACTCGCTGTCCTACCTTGTTGATATAGCTCTGCAACTCCTGATCGCGGTAGACACCAAACTTGGAAATGATCTTCTGATGTTCCTGCTGGCCGAGCTTGACCTCCTCTTCCACGGACATCGCCAGCAAGCCAGGTGCAGCAAGCAGCAGTAGTGTCAGGGCAAGTCTCTTTAACATCGGCAAATCCTAACGGGTTGAAATGAAGTCAAGCTGAATACCCCGGGAATATCCAGGCTTTATCACTGGTCAAATACTACTAGACGTGACTAACATTATTGACCGGACAAACTTAGACATATTTCATGTTGCACCGCACTGTAGTGGGCATCTGCTTAATGCTTGTAACTGCGTTCACTTACGCTCTCACAAACGAGGAGTACTTTGCCGAGATTGATCGACTAGAATCGGATATCTCAAGGCTCGAGCGCAAAAACGGTCCGTTCAGCGATCTCCTCTTTGATCCTCTCGTCTCATTGGCAGAACTGCACATATCAGAGGGCGACTTTGAGTCCGCCACCGATGCCCTGCATCGCGCCCAGAACATCAGCCACCGAAACGACGGTGTGTACACTCCCAGGCAACTCTCCCTCATCAGTATGATGACGAACATGGCGCTGGCTGATGGTAACTACGATGAGGCGAATCAACAGGAAAAGTTCAGGTTCTTTGTGACCAGGCACTATCTCGATGAAAATGATCCGGAAGTGCTGTTTGCTTACGCCGATATGGCGCAGTGGTATATCAACACCGGTCAGTCGAGACGCGCCCGGCGCCTTTTAAAGGAAGCAATAGCGAAGGCCGAACGACTGGACCGGAACCCGCTGCCCCTCGCTATCCTGCTGAACAAGGCCCGGCGCCTGGAGGGCCTCAGTAACAATCCGAAAAACCTGCTTGCCACACTCGATAGCGTCGAGCGAAGCGAAAGGGACACCCTTGCCTCAGCTTACCTGGAAGCCGCCGACTCGTTGTTGCTGAATCGCAAAGATGAGCAGGCAGCTGAATACTTCCAGAAAGCAGCGGAAATCTCTGCACTTGCGGGCAATGATGAACCGCGCCCTATCGCGGTCAGGCGTGCCCTGCAGAATCTCAGGGCAGACAATGACCGCTACCGGTTCGAGCCTGATTTCTTTGGACGTCAGAGACTGGAGCGAATGACCACCGAGGAAATGCTGGAGGACCTGTCGGTAGAACCTCAATGGTTCCTGGTGAACGCTGACCAGACACAAATTGGTTTCACGATTCCTGACAGCAATGAACGATCCAATCCTGAAAGGCAGACTGAACGGCTAATCGGAGATCCACTGATGTTCAGCGAAGAACAACTGGACAATCTGCTGCCATCCAGCACCAAAAAGAGAATGCATGAACTGCGCATTGAGGTTTCGTTTACGGTACTGACAAACGGCAACCTGGATGACATCGAAATTATCGAATCCACGGCACCAACAAAGCTCAATCGCCTGATCATGGACGCGCTGCGCAGAGTTTACTATCGTCCGGCATTGAAAGATGGTGTTCCTGTCGAGAGCAGGGATGTTCGCCTTGTACAGACCTTCAGCTCATCTTTTACAGGGGTGTAAACGTTGGGTCACATGATTGCCAGACTAGCGCTCGTCGCTGCACTACTGATCAGCCAGCCGGCATGGCCTGACCAGGATACGCTCAACTACGTCTACAGCCCTGCTCTAAGCGAGGAAGCACAGGGCATGATGATGCGAATGTTCGTTCATGCGAGGAACGCAGAATTCGAACAGGCGCTGACACTCTCACAAACGCTTCTCGACAGTGCCGAACCCCTGCAACAGGTTGAGCCAACTGTTTACGGCGAGATCATGGTGAACCATGGCATCGTGCAATCAGCGTCGGGGGAGTACGAGCTGGGTCTTTCCATCATTAACCGCGGGCTCGACTATATCGAACGGCAAGCCAACCCTTTCGACAGGAAACTGATCAATGCACTGATGGCCCGGGCGTTGACGGAATTGTCCCTGGAGCAATACGAACAGGCAGAGGACACAATTCGCAGGGCACAGCACATCACTCACCGACAGGATGGCGTCTATACGGAAGAGCAACTGGTGATGGTGAACTACCTGACTGCCACAAGCCTGAGAAGAGGTGCGCCAGCAGATGCAGATACCCAGCAGTTGTTCAGCCTGCGTGTTTCAGAACAGCTTTATGGCCCAAACTCAGAGGAACTGCTGCCTACCCTGAGCAGACTGGGCAGCTATTTCGCCAGTCGGGGCGCTACCCTCCCGATCATGTTTACCTCGGAAATGCGCATGGAACGCGACATGTTGTTCAAGCATTCAATCAACATGTATCACCGCGCCATCGACATTATCGAGCAGACCTACGGCGTGAATGACCTGCGCCTGGTCCAGCCACTGCGCGGGCTGGCAAGTGCGCGCATGCTGCAGATAACCGGTAGAAGATATGCCGAAGAAGCGCTGTTACGTTCACTGGACATCGTTCAGAGCAATCCTGATTCAGACCCCGGTGACCATGCCCAGGCACTGATTGATCTTGGCGACCTTTACATCATTACTTCGGACGACAGGGCCGGCGACGTCTACCTTGAGGCGTGGGAAATACTGCAGGCATCACCCCAGACCCAGTACATGGCCCGACTGGCGTTCGAAACACCTGTACGGCTATACCCCCGGGAGCAGAGAACCCTTTACCTTGAACGCATGCCGGATGCTGCAGCGCCCGGTGAAGAGCTGTTTATTGACCTCGCCTACAACATCACCACAGGTGGTCGCGTTGAGCAGATCAGGGTCCTCGACAAAAACGTACCAAATGAACAGGTCCGCCTCCTCCGCCAGCGTGTCAAGGGGACCCGCTATCGTCCACGTATCGAAGATGGCGAGCTGGTGCAAACCGATGATTTTGAACTGCGCCAACAGTTCGGTGTTCTCAGGACACCCGC
>JADHNI010000100.1 GCA_016779585.1 Pseudomonadales bacterium | reverse complement strand
GTCGAATCCGGATTCCATCCAGATGCTGGAGTTTATTGTCGTCAGGGAGGTGACTGGTAAGAACGGAGAAAAAACCCTGATGCTGCACCTCAGGCAGTTTGGTGAAGCGATGGATTTACGAACCAACCAGGAGATGTTGTTGGAGACCCAGTCGGGCCATGCCGTGACATTTGTCGCCGACGAAGGCGCCTCAGTCAAACAGCTCGACTACACGCTCACCGGTGACAACCAGCTTAAGGTCGACGTGACAGTAGCAACCGGAGACGTTGTCAGTGCAGAACTAAATCGCTCCTAGGAGATCAGGACGCCGGAATCGCAACATAATCATACACGCCGAATCGAATCGTTGAATATCCCATGTCTTCAATCTTCTTGAGCGTCGCGGCAATTTTGGCCTTCACTTCCGGCGGCGCCTGATCAGGCAGGTAGCCCCCCTGTATCTCGGCCAGTATCACCGGCTTGCTCTCCAGAATGGTTTCGCGGGCACCATCCAACACCTGGTCTTCCAGCGACTCAACGTCAATCTTGATGAGAGACACATTTCGGAAACCGAAACTGTCGATGGTTCGAAGCTCTGCCTGGTCTCCGCCCTCACCCACGGAAGTACCACCCTCGTTGCCTTCCGTTGGCGGATTCATTTCGATGATGGCATTGGTATCACCTGCAGCGTAGCGCATCGGCACCACGTTGATCGCACCATTCAATCGCATGTTATGCACAAGTTCGCGATACATCTTTCTCTGCGGTTCATAGGCATAGACTCGACCTGTCGGGCCGGCCAGCTTCGACATGACCAGCGTATGTACACCAATGTGCGCGCCCACATCCAGCATCGTCGTGCCTGGTTCCGCGTACTTGATGATCATGCCAACGACGAGCGGTTCCCACAGGCGAACTGCCTTCAGTTCATCTTTTACAACGTCCTCAGCATCATCCATGTAAAGGTTGCCAGTCACGACATGCCCCGGCATGGGATATACCTGGTAATCGTTCTCGGGAAACGCCTCGATGTACGCCTCAAGCTCTTCGCTATCCTTCAGCAACCGTGGTGCAAGGGCGTCGTCAGCAATGTGGTTGGACTCGATATTTTTTTCGGCATTAATCACACATTCTTTGAGCAATGCAGGAGGCAGATCACTTTCTGACAACTGCGAAGATAACGTCGAGAGGCGGGAAGCCTGGTATAGGCAAACAATGGCAAGCAGCACAAATGCGCCGACCAAAAGCGGATTGGGTGATTGTCGGCGATCTGCCATTACAAGTCCTCAGGAAACTGCGACTCCTATAGTATCCCTGAATCAGCACACATAAGTACCCACCGGGGACGTCTATGCTTTAATTCACGGGACAACTTCATTTATGTCCCATGATTGGTGTTTTCATGATCCCAAGACTGATCGTCGTGCTTCTGCTTCTCGGCATCGTGTTCGGAAGCATATTCGGATACAAATCGTGGCAGCAGTCACAACTGACCGCCCGAATGCGCGCTGCGGGACCACCCATGGTGACAGTGTCATCTTCTGAAGTCCTGCAGGAAAAGTGGCAGAGTAAAGTTCACGCTGTTGGAAGCCTGCGCGCCATACAGGGTGTCGAAGTCAGTCCGGAAGTTGCCGGTGTCGTCGCAAACATCAGCTTCCAATCAGGCAATAGCGTTGAAGCAGATACCATCCTGGTGCGGCTGGACGCCACGGCAGAAGAAGCACAACTCCGGTCACTGCAGGCGCAGCTGGAGCTCGCCCGGCAGGATTATGACCGGGCAAAGGGTCTTGAAGTAAAGACCGTGCTCTCGCAGGCACAGCTGGATCGCGCGCGCAGTGTGCTGGACAGCCTGGCGGCTCAGGCTGAGGAGCAGGAGGCACTCATCGCACGTAAAACCATTCGCGCCCCTTTCGGCGGAGAACTGGGTATTAGAGAAATCAATCTGGGGCAGTACCTGTCACCGGGTACTCCCATCGTGACACTACAGCAGCTTGACCCCATCTATGTGGACTTCACCGTCCCCGAAAAAAACCTGCACCAGCTATCACTGGAACAGACCGTTGAGGTTGAACTTGCAGCACTGCCCGGGCAACTGTTCCGAGGACAGATCACAGCAATCAGCCCAAAAGTCACATCATCAACCCGAACTATTGAGGTCCAGGCGACGTTGAACAATCCGGACGCCCTGCTCCGCCCCGGCATGTTCGCCCGGGTAGCGGTTCTCGCAGGAGACAGCGAATCTGTCCTGACGCTGCCTCGCACAGCCGTCGACATCCTGCCTTATGGCAACAGTGTCTTCCTGATTGACGGCAATGACGAGCTGACAGTGCGACGTCACCAGGTCAAAACAGGTCGCGTTATCGGCAATCGAGTTGAAATCATCTCGGGTCTGACTGCGGGTGAACGTGTTGTTCAGTCCGGCCAGCTAAAACTTCGAAACGGCCAGAGAATCAGGATTGATAACTCTGTCATTCTGCCTGAGGGAGCGGACCAGGGATGAGATTCACCGACCTGTTCGTCGGTCGCCCGGTACTGGCAACAGTCATTAGTCTGCTGATCCTGGCGATCGGCCTGCGCTCCATGTCGCTCCTGGAACTGCGCGAATACCCACGAGCAGAGAGATCGGTCATTTCCGTCACTACCGCTTATCCCGGTGCTGACGCTGATCTTGTTCAGAGTTTTATTACAACACCATTACAACGAGCCGTGTCAGAGGTTGATGGCATCGATTACCTGATCTCTGAATCTAACCAGGGTGTATCGATGATCAGCGCGAACCTGGTACTGAACAAGGACCCCAACGTTGCAATAGCGGAAGTTCAGGCCAAGGTCGCGAGCCAGAGAAGTGTGCTGCCGCGGGAGGCACTGGATCCGGTCATTGACCTGCAGGCTGGTCGAGCTTTCTCTCTTCTATACCTGGCATTCGTCAGCGAAGAGATGAATCCCAGCCAGATCACCGACTACCTGATGCGCGGTCCTATCCCTAAACTCCAGGCCGTACCGGGAGTGGCCAAGGCACGAATCAGCGGCAACCAGGTCTTCGCCATGCGTATCTGGCTTGATCCCAAGCGTATGGTGGCTTCAGACGTGACAGCGGCTGAGGTAAGGGCCGCGTTGCAAAGAAACAACTTCCAGGCCGGAGTCGGCAAGACCAAGGGCGACCTTATTGCCACAAGCCTTACCGCTGACACCAGCATATCAGATGTTGAAGCCTTCAAGCAGCTTATCATCCGATCTGACGATGACACACTGGTGCGCATGCGAGATGTCGCCGAAGTTGCACTCGACGCAAGAAACTATGACCAGACAAGCTGGTTTAACGGCACACCAGCGATCATGGTCGGTATTGAAGCTGCCCCGGGCGCGAATCCTTTGCAGGTGTCGGATGCGGTTCGGGCACTGGTCGCGGACATCGAGCAACAGCTGCCTGAAACACTGAAACTCCACCGCGTACACGACGGCAGCCAGTACATTGAAGACTCCATCAATGAAGTGCTGAGGACGCTTGCTGAAGCCATGGTCATTGTACTGATCATCATACTGCTGTCCCTGGGCAGCTGGCACGCCGCAATCATCCCCTCGCTCTCAGTTCCTCTTGCATTGATCGGTGCAGGTTCAATCATGTTACTCCTGGGTTACTCGCTGAACCTCTTAACACTGCTGGCTCTGCTTTTGGCGATTGGCCTGGTTGTGGACGACGCCATTGTCGTGGTTGAAAACGTCCACCGTCACATTCTGATGGGTAAAACCCCTTACCAGGCAGCCCTGGACGGCGCGCGGGAACTTGCCTTGCCTATCATCTCCATGACGACAACACTGCTGGCAGTCTATCTTCCCATCGCTTTTATGGATGGCCTGGCGGGTATCCTCTTTTCAGAGTTTGCCTTCTCCCTGGCCGGCGCCGTGATGATATCGGGAATTATCGCGCTGGTGTTTTCTCCGATGCTAGCCTCGAAAGTTCTTAACAGCTCAGAAGAACCGGAACGCTTTGAACAGGCCGTGGAACACTTTTTCGAACGTCTCGCTGATACCTATGCGCGATGGCTTGAAGCAACGCTGAAGTATGTACCAGTCACGGTCGTTTTTTCCGCCGTGATCATTGCCAGCATCTATGCCATGTATGCCTCCAGCAAAAACGAACTGGCGCCAGCAGAAGACCGCGAAGTGCTAAACATACAGATCAAGGCACCGGAAACCGCGACGCTGGAATACTCCGCCGCGTACATCCGGGAAATCGTAAAGATCTACGAAACCTTCCCTGAACATATCAGGAACTTCCTGTTGATTGGCGGGGGAGGTACGCCCGCGACTTCTTTCGGTGGCGTCAGGTTCGTACCGGTGGCTGAAAGAGAAAAGTCACAAACCGATCTGCAGAGAGAACTTCAGTCCAAGGTCAACAATATCGCAGGCGTGAGGGTCGCGGTCTTTTCATTTCCAGCGCTGCCAGGTGCAGCCCAGGGTGCACCTCTGCAGTTCGTGATCACCTCCGACCAGGAGTACGAACAGCTTGATGACCTGGCATCAGAAATGATCGGCGCGGCTATGCAGAGCGGACAGTTTGTCTACATGGACAAGTCGATGGATATGTCGCTCCCCCTAAATCGCATCAGGATCGACAGGGATCGGGCGGGTGACCTGGGAATAGATATGGATGATATTGGAGTGACCCTGGCGACAATGCTCGGCGGCAACTACGTGAATCGATTTTCTCTGCAGGGACGCAGTTACGAGGTCATCCCACAGGTGATGCGACCCTATCGAGGCAACTTCGACCAACTGGATGAATTCTATATCAGAAGCGCCTCAGGCGAGCTGGTTCCCCTTTCTGGAGTTGTCAGTTATGAAACCGTGATTGAGCCGACACGCAGAACACAGTTCCAGCAGCTGAACGCTGTTACCATAAGTGCAATACCGGCACCGGGCGTATCGCTTGGTGATGCCATCAGTTTTATCGAAGCGGAAGCTGAGCAGAGATTCCCCAGGGAATTCAGCTACGATTACACAGGGGAATCAAGACAGTTCAAGCAGCAGGGATCTGCCCTGGTGCTCACTTTCTTCCTTTCGCTGCTGGTGATCTATCTCGTTCTGGCTGCGCAGTTTGAAAGCTGGCGCGATCCCCTGATCATTCTCATGTCTGTTCCCATGTCGATCGCCGGCGCGATGATCTTCATCACCCTGGGCTTTGCCAGCCTCAACCTGTACACCCAGGTTGGGCTCATCACCCTGATCGGGTTAATCGCAAAGAACGGTATCCTGATCGTCGACTTCGCCAACCGGGTTCGCGATGAACAAAACGCCAGCAAGCTGCAGGCGGTAGTCGAGGCGGCGAGGATCCGCCTGCGTCCAATCCTCATGACCACCCTCGCCATGTTAATGGCCATGGTGCCGCTACTGATTGCATCAGGACCGGGTGCGGTCAGTCGTTTCCAGATCGGACTGGTCATTGCCAGCGGGCTGGGTATCGGTACCCTGTTCACGTTGTTCGTGGTCCCCGCTTTCTATCTGCTTCTGGCCAAAGAGAACCGTTCAAGTTAACCGGCAGACCGCGCCACCATTGTGCGACGCACGATGTAACTTTTTTTGGCAAGGAGGTAAAAAAGAGCGTAAGGTGGATGCAGCAGTCAGGGTGACTTGGCTTACGGTCCCTGACTGCAATAATAAAAATTGCAGGAGGGAGACCATGAGATACAAAAATCTCATTCATCTCGGTGTCGGTCTGGCACTCGGGGCAATCAGTTTCACCAGCCCAATCTATGCCAACACGATCGAAGAAATCGTGGTTCAGGCGCGGGCGGAAGAAGAATCAGTCAGGAACATTCCGGTTGCACTTACCGCCGTCGGGGAAGAGCGGATGAACCAGTTCGGTATCGAAAGCATGACCGACCTGGAAGCAATCACGCCGCAGCTCACTATCTCAAGAGCAGGTAACGGAAATGGCGCTTCGGTTGCCATTCGGGGAATCGGGTCACCGACAACCAGTATAGGTATCGAACAGTCAGTCGCCATCATGATCGACGGTGTCTACTTCCCGCAGGGGCGAGCAATCAACGAAGGTTTGTACGACGTCAGCCAGGTTGCAGTGCTCAAGGGTCCACAGGCTCTGTACTTTGGCAAGAACGCCACTGCCGGTGTTGTCTCAGTCATGACGAACAATCCCGGAGACGAGTTCGAAGCCAGTATTCGTGTTAACAACGAGTTTGAGAGTGATGACCTGACTCTGGAGGGTATTATCTCGTTTCCCGTCAACGACAAACTGGGCATTCGCCTTGCCGTACAGCATTCAGAAATGGATGAGGGATGGCTTACAAACAATGCCGTTGATGAACCGATGGCGTATCTCACAACCGATGCAGCAACGTTCACCCAACGAACGTACAACAACCCGAAAGCTGCTTCAGACTGGCCCCAGGAAGAAACCACCTACGCCCGTCTAACGATTGCAGGTGATCCTACTGAACGCTTTGACTACAACATCAAGGCTTCTTACGCAAAATTTGAACAGGGCACTCCAAGCGGCGCACTGGAACTGTTCAGTTGCCGGGCCCTGGCGGGTATTGCCCACAGCTCACAGCCTGTTGTACCCCAACCACCAGGTCGACAGACGCCATTGGTAGAACCCATTCCCCTGTCCGGTGTTGATTGCACACCGGATGGTGGGCGAGGTTGGAACAATGTGCCTCCGGAGATTGCCCAGACCAATCACCTGCTCAGGCAGTTTGGCGGCCCGGATGGAGACGAGTATGAATCCCAATCGCTCACCGGCACCTTTAATTATCAGTTTGACAACTTCGATGCCAAGCTGATTCTGAACTATCACGATCAGGATTCCCGATGGGTCGGTGACCAGGACGCAACCGGCGTGACAACCATCTTCGCAGGTGAGAAGAACAAATTCGAAAACCTGTCCGCAGAGTTCCGTATTGTTACGACGTTCGATCAGTCGGTAAATTTCGTCCTTGGTGGCTATTTCCAACAGACAGATCGCTACTTTAATCAGGTGGTGAACTTCGCAGGCGCCCGTAACACGGCAGCAGACCCGAATGACGAGTACACTGCCTACGACAAGATCTCTGAAACAGAAGGTGATACGCAGTCAATCTACGGTGAAGTCATCTGGGATATCGCAGACCGGTGGCAATTGACCGCAGGTGCTCGCTGGATCGAAGAAAGCAAGGATTCCTACTTCATCCAGCCTTACGTCAATCCATTTTTTGTTGGGCTCTTCACGCTGTACGATCCTTCGAACCCGGCAACGCGGGCCGTCGCCGATCAGGATTTCGATGACGTGATTCCGGAAGTAACATTGCGCTGGGAAGCCACTGATAATGTCACCGTCTACGGTGCATACAAGGAAGGCTTCAAGTCCGGCGGATTCTCCAATAGTGCGATTCTGTCGAACCTGTCTCCCCCCGGCTTCAATGACTTCATTTTCGAGCCTGAGAAAGTCGATGGTTTCGAAGCAGGTGTCAAAGCAAGTCTGTTCGACAACTCGGTGTTACTGACCGTTGAAGCCTTCATGTATGACTTCGAGGATCTGCAGGTAGATTTCTTCAACTCTGCCCAGTTCGCTTATGTGACTGAAAATGCCGGTGGCTCGGAAACCAACGGTATTGAGGTGCAGTTTGAATGGGCAACACCCGTTGATGGGCTTTACGTAACAGGCTCAGTGGCCTACCTGGAATCTATATTCACAGACTTTGTAAGCTTCTGCGCCACTGGCCAGACTGCTGCGCAGGGATGTACGCTGCCCCCACCTCCTGCACCGGAAACAGCCGCATTTCAGAACCTGGACGGCAACGATCGCCCTGGTGCGCCGGAGTGGAGTGGTTTTATCGCCGCCAACTACGAGCGTCCCCTGGGTCAGAACCTGTACTGGGGTATTACCGCGAACCTGCAGTTCAAGGACGATTACGGACTGCTGGCAACTGACCCCGATGCTATCCAGGACGGCTATGAAACCTGGGATGCCAACATTCGTCTTGGCGCCACAGATGGCAAATGGCAACTTGCCCTGATTGGCAAAAACCTTTCTGACGAGAATGCGTTCCGGGGTGGTGGTAACGTGCCGGGAACGGGCGGTAACACCGGTACTGCGGAAGGTTTTCCGTCAGACCTGCAAGGTGTAGCAATACGTCCTCGCCAGGTTGAACTGGAGTTTACCTACAACTTCTAGTCGGAACTGCAGCACTAATAAAAAAGGGGCGATACGCCCCTTTTTTATTTACGTCAGTCACCCACCTCACCCAGCTCTGATCGACCTGACCAGCCCTCGGTTACTGATACCGCCGGTGTGGATCGTGTCAGCAATGAATACAGTACCGGGACACACAACAGCGTCAGGAAAGTGGAGGTCGTGAGTCCGCCGATGATGACCACAGCCAGACCCTTGAACATGGAATTGCCGAGGGCCAACGGCAACAGGCCAAAGATACTGGTCACAGAGGTCAGCACAATCGGCATGAACCGGTTGACCCCCGCGGTAATGGCGATATCAACCAACGACTCATCCTCTTTCATGGCACGCAACTGGTTGCCCTCGTCCACAAGCAGGATACTGTTGTTAATCACGATGCCCATCAGGCTGGTTAAACCGATGAACGCTAGAAACGAAATGGGTTGACCCGTCAGGAACAGCATGATGAAAGCGCCAATAAAACTGAGCGGTATGGCAACGAGGATAATGGCGGGTTCCAGCAGTGACTTGAACTGCAGTACAAAAATTGCGAGTACCACAAGCGACACGAGCCCGAGGTTTCGACCTGCACCGCTGCACGCCTTCTCTGTATTGGCCACTTCGCCGCGGATATCAAAACTGTAACCTTCCGGCAGTTCATACTCCTCAATAACCGCGGCCACTTCCTGTGTCAGCTTTGGTACCGGGTAATAAGGCTGCGCTGTAATGCCAATCTTCACTTCAGGCTGGAACATGTCGTGTCGAATGTCATATTCATCTTCGACGAACTTGTACTCAATCACCTGGGACAACGGGATCTGTTCACCAGTGGTCGATGGGATGAACACCCGGTCAAAGACCGAGAACGGATCCGATACGTCAGAGTTCGCCCTCAGCATAATCGGGAAATCATTCCCGTCATTGTCACGATAGGTGTCCACCTCTGCGCCAAAGGTTAAGAGCACCAGCATCTGGTCTACCTGGGATCTTGTCACACCAACCGCGTTGGCGACTCTTTCCTTGAAGCTGACATCCACGGCATACCAGCGGGAACTCGCCGGATTATCGATATGCAGGATGCCTCGCAGTTCCCGTTCGGCAAAATACTCACCGAACGCTCGTGCCTGCTCACGCACCAGCTCGATGCGCGGACCTGAAATGTGAATCTGAACATCAGAGAAGCCCGGTTCACCGCCCAGCACCATGGGTGTTGCCAGGATGTTGGCATCTGCAACCCTGCTCGACAGTTTCGAGTTGATTCGATCTGTGAGCGCACTGATCTCGTCGCTATTGCGAAAATTCACTGTACAAAAGAGTGTTGCGTTGTTACGACCGGTGCCGGAATTCTGGATGCCCGTGTGCACAAACGGGAAGCCACCGCCTACCACGGTACCGCAATGTGTCACGCTCTTTTCCTCGGCAACGATCTGGCGGACATCCATCGCCAGGTTGTCGACAAAATCACGGCTCCGATCTGCCGGCGCCTCAATCGTCACCGTAAAAAACGGATCTTCACTGTCCGGGAACACGATCACTTCAAGTCTTGCTGCCAGCAAGCCGGTAAAGACAAGGAGCACTAAAACACCAAGGAACAACTGCCACGGATACAGTATCAGGTGCCTGAGCAACCTGACGTAGGCGCCATCACGAATTGGTGTGAGGTAAGTGAGGAAGCTGGGAGGATCTGGCAGACCTGCGATGCCCTGCCTCGTGCCAAAACGGGACATCACCGAGGACGCGCCATCAATGGCAGCTTCCATACTGTTCATGCCACGATAGGCTTCGTTTTTGGAAACGTTTTCTCCGACGACGATCCCGTTATCGACGATCAGGCCAAGCGAAATAACAAAGCCCGCCAGGGAAATCTCCTGGATCCCGCAGTCTGTCGCAGAAAGACCAACCACCGAAAGCAGCAGCGAGATTGGCAGCATCATCGCGATGATGA
>JADHNI010000027.1 GCA_016779585.1 Pseudomonadales bacterium | reverse complement strand
GTCACATATGCTGAACCATTCAGGTGCACGTCCATGACGATATCCCAGTCGTTCATGTCCATGTTCTTGAAGCTCTTGTCCCGCAGGATACCGGCGTTGTTAACGAGAATATCCACCGTGCCGAAAGCGCTCACGGCATCATCAATGATTGACTGCGCACCCGCCTTGTCCGAAACACTGGCCTTGTTGGCAATGGCTTCGCCACCAGCAGCCTTGATTTCATCGACCACCAGGTCCGCGGCATCACTGGAACCGGTGCCGTCACCGGAACCACCCAGGTCATTAACCACAACCTTGGCACCACGACTGGCAAATTCCAGCGCATGCGCCTTGCCCAGACCACCGCCGGCACCCGTAATGACAACTACCTTGCCTTCAAAATCACTCATTTCTAACTCCACTCATTCCAGATAATGATTTCTTCAACGGGCTTTCGCGTGGTCGGCCCGAAATTGGCATCAGGATACCCGATTGGGATGAGCGCTGCAGGGTAAGCATCATCCGGAATATTGCATGCTTCACGCAGCGGATCATTGATCAGTACGTGAGCCGTTGTCATCACCGTGCCAAGACCAAGTGCCCGCGCCGATAGCATCAGGTTCTGTACTGCCATGTAGATGGAACTGCCTGCCTCCAGCGAACCCGGATCCGGCGTAGGGGAAGACAGTTTGTAAAGACAGGGTACGATTATCGCCGGTGCTTTTGCCAGTTTTGAAAAGAATGACTGGGCGCCTTTCAGCATGAGGCGCTGGGTTTTGTCATCGGATTTCTGTCCCTCGGCAATCATGTCTTTAAGGGGACCGCCCTCGTACACCGCATTCAGGGCATCGCCGATTTTCTGGCGCTGTGCCTCATCATCGATGACCATGAAAATCCAGGGCTGCAGGTTGCTGCCGCTGGGCGCCTTGGATGCGGCTTCAATCACTTTTTCCAGCACCTCCCTTGGTACTGGCTTGTCCTGCCAGTATCGAATCGCCCGCTGGGTGTACATGGCATCCCAGACGTTATCGGTTCCCTCTTTTCCGTGGGGCAGATCAGACATGTTTTTCTCCTTTGGGTTTTCTCCCTAGACGTCCCAGGCTACCGGCAGCTTTCGGATACCCTGGAGCACCGGCATGCGTTTTTCCATTTCCACTTCACCATTCAGGCGCAGGTTTTTCAATCGCTCGAAGATAATTCGCAGCACCACATCACCTTCCAGGCGCGCCAGCGGGGCACCGCGGCAGAAGTGCGTGCCATAGCCAAACGCCAGGTGTCTTCTCACCTTGGCAAGGTCGCGGTCCAGATCAAACTTCATGGGATCATCAAAAATTTCAGGATCCAGATTCCCCGCTGCCCAGAGCAGCATCACTTTTGTGTCTTTCTCGACCTTGACACCGCCAAGTTCAACTTCTTCGTCGTTGGTCCGAAATAGTCCGTGGACCGGTGCGTCAAGGCGGAGGGTCTCTTCGATGGCAAGCGGGATCAACTCACGGTTGTTGAATACCTTGTCCCATGCACCCTCTTCGGTCAGGAGTCGATAGATGATGTTGGAAATCATGATCGTTGTTGTAGCACTGCCAGCTGTCAGCAGGAAGCCCATGAAACCAAGGATCTTGTCATCAGACAGGAAGCTGCCATCGGGTCCAGGTGTCGTCAGGAACCGCGTCACCAGGTTTTCTTCACCCTGCCACTCACCTGAATCCAGTTTTGCCTTGGCCTCGGCAAGCTGCTTCGAGAATAATTCGCTGGTCCGACTCAGCGCCTGCATGCGAACCTTCTCGATGTTGCCACTGTCGATCATCGCTGCGGCTTCCTCCGGCGGCACCAGCATCAGGCCTACCGACGCAATAATCCCCTCGCGCACCCAATCAAAGCGATCGGTGCCATCTTCATCATATCGATCAAACCCGAGAAGCCTGAAGATCACGAACAACGGCAACTGTATCGAGATCAGGTCATGCAGATCCGCTTCTCCCTGTTCATAAACCTTGTCGATCTGCTCATTCACAAAGGCCTCCATGTCCGGCGCCATGGCGTCAAACACTTCCCTGGAAAAGGAACTGGATACAATGCGCACTTCGAAAGTGTGCTCAGGTGGGTCCACACTGACCAGAACACCGGGAGACTCCAGGTAGTTAAGACCGGGGCCATACTTCGCCTTCCAGACATCGTATTGCTTGAGGATTTCCATGATCTTCGAGTGGGAACCAACCGCGTAGTGGTCTCCGGAGCTCGAGTGAGCAAAAGGGCATCCGCTGTTGTGCATGTCTGCATATATCTTCTTGAAGTCCGTCAGGAACGGTTCGGAGTTAAACTCCACTTCAGCGAAACCTTCCTGTGGTTTGGTTCGTTGTTCACTCATTGACAGTTACCTCGCCTCGTTCTGAACGACAATAAACTCACCCGCGATGTTGTCATCCGCAATAATGTCCAGCACTGCCTGGCCAATGTCTTCCGGCGTCAGCACCTTGATATTCTCCATGATCGGACCAAGCCAGTCGGGACGCGTGCCACCACCGGTTTTTTCCAGTATCGGGGTTTCAGTGACACCGGGACAGACAGCGTTCACCCGGATGCCACACTGTTTGTGCAGTTCCGCACAGGAACGCGAGAACATGATGACACCTGCTTTCGCCGCGGCGTAAGGTGCGTCTGAGAGATAGGGATTTAATCCACCCGTTGAAGCAGTGTTCACAATGACCCCGCCACCGTTCTCTCGCATGTACTGAATCGCAAGTGCACTGCTCTGGATGACGCTGGTCAGGTCAATATCCACCACCAGTTTCATCCTGGCGAGATCTGTATCTGGAAACGGTGGTGGCCCCGAGACAATGCCAGCGTTGTTAAACACCACATCCAGTCGACCAAACTTGCCCGCCACCTCCGCATACAACGACTCAAGGTCCGTCTGGCTCGTCACATCACAGGTAACTAGCAGAACTTCGGCATTTATAACTTCCGCGGTCTCTGTCAATCCGGCTTCATCCGTATCAACAAGCACCACAGCATGAGCACCGGCGGACGAAAGCATACGGGCAGTTGCACGCCCGATACCTGAGGCAGCACCTGTCACAATGGCTACCCTGTCATTCATTTCCATAACTGATCCCCTTTTCAGGGCAATCATAATCACATATGGCGAGAATATTTGGAACACGTTGCAATTATCGAATAACCCCACTTTGTATCCGTTTTCCGGCCTACCCAATTGGGATAGAATCGCTGCTTTCCCGATTAACGAAACTCCGCTGTTGAGGTAACACCATGACCATGAATGAAGAGCAACAGGACATGAAACTTCCGTCCAGTTTTATGGATGAGAAGCTGTTCAAGTCCCGATCCATTTCTATCTTCGGATCCATCAATGAACGAATTGCTCGTACAGTTACCGAACAGCTCCTGGCATTGACGAGCGAAAGCGATGACCCAATCACGATCTACATCAGTTCACCGGGTGGTCATGTAGAAAGTGGTGATGTGATCTACGATATGATCAAGTTCATCAAGCCTGAGGTTCGCGTCGTGGGTACCGGCTGGGTAGCCAGCGCAGCGACTAACATTTACCTCGCAGCCAAGAAAGAGAATCGCTATTCACTGCCTAACACCCGCTACCTGGTGCACCAGCCAAGCGGTGGCTCAAGGGGTGACGCGACCGACATCGCTATCCAGGCCCAGGAAATCCTGAAAACCAAAGCGCGCATCAACAAGATCATTTCCGAGGAAACAGGTCGCCCGCTCGAACAGGTTGAACAGGATACGGACCGCGACTACTGGATGTCTGTTGATGAGGCTATTGAATACGGCATCGTTAACAAGGTTGTTAAATCCGTTACCGAAATCGGCTAGGTGCCTGCCCGAAAACGCGTTTGTGTTTACTGTGGATCAAGCCCCGGCCATGATCCTGTTTTCCTCGATTCTGCCGAACAACTTGGTGCGGCAATAGCGCGCCATGGCTTCGACCTTGTTTACGGTGGTGCCAGCATTGGACTGATGGGCGCGGTTGCTGACGCGGCCCTTGAACATGGAGCCGCGGTCTATGGCGTGATGCCACGCTCCCTTGCAGAAAAGGAAATCGCGCACGACGGTCTGACGGAACTCATCATCACTTCGTCCATGCACGACCGAAAAGAGAAAATGGCTGATCTGAGTGACGGTTTTATCGCCCTGCCGGGTGGCCTTGGCACCCTTGAAGAACTGTTTGAGATCTGGACCTGGTCGCAACTCGGCTTCCACGGCAATCCTATCGGGCTGCTCAACGTCGCGGATTTCTATGATGCGTTGCTTGCTTTCCTGACCAGTACCGTTGAGGCCGGGTTTGTTAAACAACCGCATAGAGACATCCTGCTGGTAGACGACAACCCCGATGCCCTGCTCCGGAAAATCCTGGAGTACCGGGCCAGTATCCCACCCAAGGTCGGGTTATCACCTGACCAACGCTAGCGGCTAAATATAATAAGCGAAGGTGTAGCCAGAGAGCAGGATAGTAATCCACAGTGCGGTTGTGCCAATTGTCCAGGATCGACCGAACACACTCGTTTCCAGTGAGTCTTCCGCATGCGGGTTACTCAGGTAACGTCTCGCCATATAATTACCGTAGTCTATCGCCGCAGCGCCAGCCCGTTCTGCCTTGTCTGAAACCGAGGCCATGAGCCGTTCAACCACGCCCCAACCAGCGTGACCAAGTCTGCGCCAGAACCAGTCGGTATCAAGGCTGATCGTTTCGGTTCTTTTCATCAGTGGCAGCAGAATGAAAAAGGCCAGCCCCGAGAACAACAATAACTGCAGATAAAACAGGACCTTATAGGCGCTGTAAGGCTCATAATTAACAGGATACGGCAACAGCTGATAGATCAGGCCGGGTGCTACACCCAAAAGGATGCAGATAAACGCACAGCCGCCCATGGCCAATGCCATGTTCCAGGGGGCATCTTTAGGTCGCAGTCCTGAATCTTTCTGAAAGAAGACAAACCAGGGAAACTTGATGCCTGCGTGGAGGAACACACCTGCAGACGCCGCGGTCAGCAACAGGTAAACCACCATCAACTGCTCATCCACCGCGGCCTGCGAAATCATGGTCTTGGTGGTGAACCCTGAAGTGAGCGGAAAACTGGATATCGAGAGCGCACCGATGATGCCCATGATCGTTGTAAGCGGCATGGTTCGGAAAAGCCCACCCAGATCTGTACATCGGGACTTTCCGGTTCTATAGAGCACCACGCCCGCACTCATGAATAACAAAGCCTTGTAAATGATGTGCGCGAAAGCATGCGCGGCGGCGCCGTTCAGCGCCATCTGTGTACCAATTCCGATGGCGCACACCATGAATCCCACCTGGTTCACAATGGAATAAGCCAGGATTCTGCGCGCGTCATTTTCCAGCAGCGCAAACACGATGCCGTACATGATCATGTAAAGACCGATCCATATCAGCACCTGCTCGCCGGGGAAAAGCATCAACAAAGCAAGCACAGCAGTTTTCGTTGTAAACGCAGACAGGAAAACCGAGCCAGTGTGACTGGATTCCGGATAAGCGTCTGATAACCAGGCCGAAACCGGCGGTGCTGCGGCATTGATCAGGATCCCGATAAGTATCATCCAGGTGTTGAAGTCGGTCGCCAGCATGGGAACAATCTGCACGGAACCGGTCGAGATCACGACCCCCTCGATTCCGACCTTCAGGATTACGCCACCCAACAGGTGCATAATGGCGTACCGAATACCCGCAGCGCGTGCTGCAGGCGTCCCTCCGCACCAGACCAGCACCGTTGAAAACAGCGCCATCAATTCCCAATAGAGAAAAAGTGTGATCAGGTCACCGGCGAAACAGACACCAATGGCACCTGCTGCGTAAGCATAGGCTGCTGACAGCTCGAACCATTTGGCTGTCTTAAACGCATACAGACCACCGAGAAAAGCCATCATGGCGAATACCGTGGCAAACAGGCGGCGCACCGGGCTGCCTTCTACAGGTTCGATCGCGTATTCGAGGAAGGTGACGGTACCGCTGACGCCGTCCGCAACCTGCCAGACACTCCACAAGGTGAGCAGCGGAATACCCAGCAATACGGCAGTCCTGAGATGACCACGGAATACTGGAATCAGGAGTGCTCCAAGAACCATCCACAGCGCAGGAGACAACAAATCTGTCACGATGACTCCTCCGAATCCTGGTAATAATCTTCACGCCGCTTGAGCACGTAACCCAGGCCCTTCGCGACCAGCACCATCAGCAGGCAAGCCACAAAACCAAAGGCAGCACCAAAACCGAACCAGCCATCAACGCCGAAATAACCTTTGATGGGAACAACAAGCTGCAGCACAACCGTCAGTGCCAGCAGTACAGAACCACCAATCCACATACCCCGAATCGTTTTCGGCCGAACCAGCCAGTGATCGCTATTTTCCTGATTCATTTCTCATCCTAGGGTAGTCCTGCAGCAACCTGCCGCTCGAGTGCAATCAGCGGGCCATTAAACAGGAAGAACAGTATGGTCAGAGCCCCTGTAATACAAAGCGCCAGCACAGCGGCGAATGGCGCTTCGCCATGATCATTCTGCTGCAGTTCAGCGCTCTCTTTACCGAACCAGACAGAAAACACGATGGGCAGGAAATAGGCAGCATTCAGCACGGTACTCGCAATTATTGTCGCTATTGCCACATAGTTACTGGCCTCAAACGCACCGGCAAGGATGAACCACTTGGAGACAAATCCGGCGGTAGGTGGAACGCCGATCATGGATAGTGCACCAATGGTGAATGCCGTCATGGTCCAGGGCATCCTGTAGCCAATGCCCGCAAGCTGTGAAAGCTCTGTCTTCTTTGACGCCACGTAAATAGCGCCTGCTGCAAAGAAAAGGGTGATCTTGCCGAAGGCGTGCGCCACCATATGAACCGCTGCACCGATCTCTGCCAGGGGCTTCAGGATTGCTGCGGCCATGATCACATAGGAAAGCTGGGCGATGGTCGAGTAGGCAAGTAACCGCTTGATGTTGGTCTGCCGGAGCGCCACAAGCGAGGCAACAATAATCGTGAAAGACGCCGCGTAAAGCAGCCAGCTGCTTTCAGGCACCGAGAACAGAAACTCAACGCCGAAAATGTAAACAATGACTTTTGTGATGGTAAAAACACCCGCTTTCACGACTGCAACGGCATGCAGCAGCGCGCTGACCGGAGTCGGCGCAACCATCGCTGCGGGAAGCCAACGGTGAACCGGCATCATGGCAGCTTTACCGACGCCAAAGACAAACAGGCCCAGCAATAACCCGACCGCTGGTCCATCGAGATGGCCCGCAAGTACCCCGCCCATGGCAAAATCGAGCGTACCCGCAACATGGTAGGTCCAGATAATCGCCGGTAGAAAGAGGCCAATGGAAGTCGTCAGCAGGACACCTAGATAAATTCGCGCTGAAGAGACCGTATCCTGGTCACCCTTGTGGGAAACAAGCGGGTAAGTGGAAAGGGTCAGCATCTCGTAGAACAGGAACAGCGTGAGCAGGTTACCGGCGAAGGCAATGCCGATGGCCGCAAACAGCGACAAAGCAAAACAGGCGTAAAACCTGGTCTGGTTTTTCTCCTGGTTGCCCCGCATATAACCGATCGAGTAGATAGAGTTAACAATCCAGAGACCCGACGCCAGGGCGGCAAACATCATGCCGAGTGGCTCTACACTAAAGGCAATCTCCAGGGGCTCAATCAGGCTGAAGGCAAATAGTTCGGGGCGCCCTCCATCCATCACTTCAGGCAGAAGACTCCACACAAGAAACGCCAGGGCTGACGCCGTTACCAGTGTCACGGTTTCACGAAGATTGGCACTGACCTGACCTGCAGCCACAATGAGAGGTGCGCCGCAAAGAGGCACCAGCAGGCAGAGCGCGATGACCACTGAGCTGTCTATGGTGCACCTCCGATCAATACCTGTGCTGCCTGCTGCGACAATGCCAGTGGCACCGCCGGCATCAAGCCAAACACCAGGTTAAGAAGCGCCGCACTTCCTGCAATGACCAGCATCAGGGGTGGAGCCTCTGCAAACTTCAATTCACCTGCGGGTTCTTTAAAGTAAAGCACTTCTAGCGTGCGCCACACGTAAGCCACCGCCATCAAAGAGCTGACAAGCACAATAGCCACCATGACCATACCCTGCTCACCCTGCTCCAGCAGCGCGGTGATCAGAACCCACTTGCTGACAAATCCTGCAGTCCCCGGAACACCAATAAGAGACAACCCACCGAGAACGAATACAGCCGAGGTCACCGGCATCTGCCTCGCGGCACCTGCGAGCGAATCTATCCGGAGATCCATGAATCTCATGCTGAGACAGGCTGCGGCAAGGAACAGCGCACTCTTCGCCAGGGCATGGTTGAACATATGCAGGAGACTTGAAGTCAGACCTGCTTCACTGAGCAGACTGGCTCCGAGGAGTATGTAACCAATCTGGGCAACCGAAGAAAACGCCAGCATACGCTTCAGCTGACCCTCAAACATGGCGACCGCTGAGCAAACCAAGATACCGAGCAACGCCAGCGGCATGAGGAACAGGGCAAACCGAATAGAGTGATCCAGGTTACCCGCCTGGAACAGGGAAAAATCAATTCGTAGAAGGACGTAAACGGCAACCTTGGTGCCACAGGCTGCCAGGAAAACCGAAACGGCATGAGGCGCATGCATATAGGCATTGGCGAGCCAGACATGCATGGGAAAGAGTGCCGCTTTAAGCGCCAGGCCAACCGTGATAAATCCGGCTGCCAGCAGCACCGGACGTTGATCAGCAACTTCCGGAACGAGGCGCGCCATGTCCGCCAGGTTCAATGTACCCGTCATCATGTAGATCAGGCCGACACCAATCAGGTAAAAGGTCGCGCCAATCGTACCCATAACCAGGTACTTGAATACTGCAAGCAGCGCTCTTCGATCAGGACCACCCGCAATGAGGATGTATGACGCAAGGGAAGAAATCTCCATAAACACGAAGATATTGAAAGCATCCGCAGATACCAGCATGCCCGAAAGTCCGGCCAGCAGAAGCAGCCAGGCAGCAAAAAAGAGCGGGTGGCGACGAGGTTCGATCTGTGCAAAGAGACTTTCACGACAACCTAGAGCTGCCAAACTCGCGGCACCGGACACAACCACCAGCAAAAGCGCGTTAACCGCATCCACCTGCAACGCAATACCAAACGGAGCGCGCCAGCCGCCCACCTCGTAATACAGGATATCCCCCAGCAGAACCCGACTTGCCATCTGTAGCGCAATAGCAAAGGCAAGCAAACAGACAGCCACGGTTGCTGCCCAGGCAAGATTTCGAGGTTGCAACAGTACAACCAGGGGCGCCGCGAGCAACGGCACGATAACCTGAAGAATCGGCAGATGGAGGGAGAGATCCATGCTCATCAGTCTGCGTTCAGCAGCTCCTGTTCCTCGATGGTGCCATACCGCTCATGAATACGGACCACAATCGCAAGCCCCAGTGCAAGCGTCGCAACACCCACAACAATCGCTGTCAGGATAAGCACCTGGGGCAAGGGATTTGAGTACAACTGACCTGGATTTCCCGACTGAAGAATTGGAGCCGTGCCACCTTCGACCTTGTCCATCGAGATATACATCAGGAATACAGCAGACTGGAAAATAGAGAGCCCAACCAGCTTCTTAATCAGATTTCCTCGCGCAATCACGGCATACATTCCGACCATGAGCAGAATAGAGAACACCCAGTAATTGTAGTGACCAAGAACCTCAAACAGATTCATCTCTACCCTCCATTGGATGACGTGCTGCAAACGCATGGTAAATTGACAGGAGTGAGCCGCAGACCGCCATTCCGACCCCGGCTTCGATAGCGACAATGCCGACCTGCCGACCAATCACCGGGTCCTGCATGAGCACGGAGTAATCAAGAAACGTGCCTCCCATCAGAAGACAAAGCACTCCGACAAAACCGTAGAGACTCGCACCGCCAACAACCAGCGCCATCTGGGCTGAACGGGGTACCGCCCGCAGGGCCGCCTGCTCACCTTCCAGCAGGGAGAAAAGAATCACGGCAGTGGCAAAAATCGCACCCGCCTGGAATCCACCGCCAGGACCATATTCACCGTGAAACTGCACATAGAGGCCGAACAACATGACAAAAGGTACCAGCAACCCACCCACGGCCTTCGGAATGAGATGATGTTTCAAACCTGCCTGTTCAGGTCTGTACTCTGGACCGGTGCCTTTGCGTGCATCCAGGATAAACAGCACACCGATCGCGGCAGCAAACACCACAAATACCTCACCCAGGGTGTCATACCCGCGAAAACTGCTCAGCACGGCTGTCACCACATTCGGGAACCCCATGAGCTCGTATGTCTGCTCAAGATAATAGGGCGCAACATGCACGTGGACCGGAGCATTCGGATCACCAAGCGTTGGATTATCGATGGTGGCGTAGATCAGCAGCAACATCGTAATACCCAGAACACAAAGCGAAAGCAGGCTGGCTTTCGTGCCTTCGCGCTTCTCCCGCCTTGCTGTTAGACGCAAGGCTGTCAGGAATATCACGGTGGTGACACCAGCGCCGACGGCAGCTTCCGTCAGCGCGACGTCCGCAGCATCCAGGGTGAAGAAGTTGACCGCCATCAGCAGGCTGAAAATGGACATCAGCGCGATGCACACAAACAGGTTGCGAGTATGAACAATCGCAATCGCGATGATCACAAGCAGCGTCAGCAGAAACAGCGAGAAGATAATTGTCATAGCGCCTCCTCAGCTTGATCAGCAGCATCATCCATTTCCGATGGCGTCAGCCCTGTACTCAGCGCAGAGTTTGCCAGAGCGTAAGTGGCTGTCGGACCGGTAAAGAGCAAGAAAGCCATAATCGCAAACAGCTTGAACGTCACAAGCGAGAATCCTGCATGCAGCATCAAGCCAAAGAACAGCAGGAGTGTCGCCATCGTGTCGGTCAGGCTTGCTGCATGCATACGGGTGAAAAACTCGGGCATTCGCAGTACGCCAATACCCCCGGTCAAAACGCAGAAGGCTCCCAGAATCAACATGCCGTTAGCAAGAACAGCGACTGCAATCTCCATCCAGTCACTCATCAACACGCCCCCTTTCGGCTTTCAGCCGACTTTCAAAGAATCCCAGGACCGCGAGTACGCCAACGAGGTTGATCAGCGCATAAGCCAGCGCGAGATCAAGAAAATCCGTACGCCCGAAGATAAAGGACACCACAGCCAGCAGGAGCACTGTTTTTGTACCAAACATGTTTGCTGCGAGCACACGATCGTAAATCGACGGACCACTGACTGCACGGATCACCGCAAGTACCATGGTAGTGAGGATTGCGACTGCCACCCCGACCAGAATCATGTTATCTCCGTTCAAGTTGATCAATCCGTTTCAGTAGCTCACCGCTTTTCAGGTCATCAGCCGTTACCTGATTGATGCAATGCACCAGCAGTCCTGTTTCATCGATATCGATGGTAATTGTGCCCGGAGACAGGGTTATCGAATTCCCCATGATCACCTGGGGGAGCTCAACATCCTGTTCGCGCCTGATCTTCACCAACCGGGGACGAATCTTAAGCGAGGGAGACCACACAAGGCGCGCCACCAGGATGCTGGAAAGCACAATTTCCTTTAGCAACCAGGCCCAAAAAAGTGGCAGACGAAAACCTATGTAGTGCAACCCGTCGATATGATCAAAATAGTTCATCCGCACGGCCAGGAACGTTGTAATACCTACCGAAAACATACCGAGCAGCAGCAGATGGGGTTTGAAAAAGCCTGACCAGAGCAGCCATGCCACAGACAGGGTCACTGCAAGCAGCGCAATGGCAACCACTGACGCCTGCCCTTTCTGTAATCGCTTTTTAATCAAGAAAACTGCTTCCGATGACTTGAGCCGCTGATTTTACGCGAGGCTCCACGAAATGACACATTGCAGTGCACGAATCCCCTGATCGTGAATAAGACTCAATCGAGCTGAATACTGAGGAATCCCGTATTGAAAAAACAACAGGGCACCCCAATATAAGGCCTATCAGAACTGCTTTGAGAGAGCATACATCACATGACACGAATATTTCTGTTCCTTGCGACCAACATCGCGGTGATCGCCCTGATCAGTATCACCTTCCAGATTCTCGGAATCGAAGGACTCCTGATGCAGAATGGCGTCGATATGAACCTGCAGGCCCTGCTGGTCATGTCTGCCGTCATTGGTTTCGGTGGATCCTTTATCTCACTCGCGATCTCGAAATGGTCCGCCAAGCGTGCGATGGGCGTGCACGTGATAGAGAATCCGACGCATCCGCAGGAAAGATGGCTGGTGGATACCGTTGCCCGACAGGCTGAAGCTGCCGGGATTGGGATGCCTGAAGTCGGCATCTTCCAGTCTGATGTTGTCAACGCCTTCGCGACTGGAATGAGTCGTAACAACGCCCTGGTCGCGGTTTCAACCGGCCTGCTGCAGCAGATGACGGCCGATGAAGCAGAAGCTGTGCTGGGGCATGAGGTCGCCCACGTCGCCAATGGTGACATGGTCACCATGGGACTGATACAGGGCGTGGTAAACACATTTGTTGTATTCCTGTCGCGTATCGTCGGCTTCTTTGTCGACAGGGTCATTCTCAAAAATGAACGCGGCCTGGGTATCGGCTATTTTATTTCCTCCATTCTTGCACAGGTCGTGCTATCGGTTTTTGCCACCATGATTGTCATGTGGTTCAGCCGACATCGTGAATTCAGGGCAGATGAGGGTGGCGCCAGTCTCGCCGGAAAGCAGAAGATGATTGATGCACTGAAACGCCTGCAAGGCAACCAGGCGGAAGACCTCCCCGGCGAGTTTGCAGCTTTCGGGATCAACGGCGGAAAGCCGACGGGTCTGAAAGCACTCTTTATGAGCCACCCGCCACTCGAGGACCGGATTGCCGCGCTGGAACGAAGCTAGTCAGGTAAACCCAGCACACGTTTGGCGATAATGTTTGCCTGAACCTCATTGGTGCCGCCGTAAATCGTCACGGCCCGACTGGCCAGCCAGGAGCGCGCGGCACCTGTCTCATCCGAGGTAAAGGTTTCATCTTCGCAGCCAACGCCCTGGTGCCCCATCAGGTCCACGATCAGGTCCTGGCGGTCCTGGGCAAGTGTTGAGCCATAAAGCTTAAAAACCGAGGTAGCTTCCCCCGGTGTTTTTCCATCCCTGGATTCTTCTCCTGCCCGTTTCTGGGTCAGGCGGAAAGCAGCAGACTTCATCTCCCAGTCAATGACCCGGTCTCGAAGCTCCGGCGCTATGGATGGATCATTAACATAGTCATTCAGCACGTCCGGCATCTCGAGATCGATCGTTACACCGACAGGTCTTGATCGCTGGGCGCCCGTGCCAAGGCCACCCTGCCCCGACCGTTCATGCTGAAGCAGCCGCTTGCCCACGGTCCAGCCCTCATTGAGTTGCCCGACCAGGTCACGTTTTTCAGCGATGGCATTATCCAGAAAAGTTTCGCAGAAGGGTGAACTGCCAGAAATCAGCTCAATGGGTTTTACCGTGACCCCTTCCTGGTCCATCGGTAGCAAGACAAAACTGATACCGTTATGTTTCGATGCTTCAAAGTCAGTCCGGACGAGACAGAACATCCAGTCTGCGAACTGGGCACCAGAGGTCCAGATCTTCTGGCCATTAATCAGGAAGTAATCTCCCTTGTCCTCGGCGCGGCACCGCAGGCTAGCCAGGTCCGAGCCTGCACCCGGCTCGCTGTACCCCTGGCACCAGGGGGCTCCGCCCCGGGCAATAACTGTGAGGTGACGCTGTTTCTGGTCTTCCGTACCGTATTCAAGCAGCGTTGGACCAAACATGCGCGTACCCATGTTCACCAGAGGAGCCCGGGCACCAATCGCAAGCATTTCCTCGTATAGAATTTTGGTTTCTTCCGTCGAAAGACCGCCACCACCATATTCTTTTGGCCAGTTAGGTACCGTCCAGCCACGTTCGGCCATGACCTCCATCCAGCGCTGGGTGTCCGCAGCGAAGTTTATTTTTGTCGATCCCGTATGAATTTCACCCGGACCCTTTGCTCCGTCCGGACAGTTTTCATTCAACCAGGCACGAGTCTCTTCTATGAATTAGGCAAGTTCTGACATGGGTCCCCTCTATCAGTTTCTTTTTATGTCACGAAAAGGACCTGTATCCATCCGCTGTTCTTTTGGCATTCCCAGCACCCGTTCCGAAATGATGTTTTTCTGGATCTCATCGGTACCACCAGCAATCGATATCGCTGGCACTGAGACCAGCGTTTCCGCGATCACGCCCTCTTCGGCTGAGTCCGGACCACTTAACATGGCATCAGCGCCGGAGATCATGGTGTGAACATGCGCAGACTGCCTGGCTATGACGCTGGCTCCCAGCTTACCAATGGATCCGGCAGGGACAATTTCATTGCTGCCCGCTTTTCGCTTCGCCGCAGCACTATGCGCAGCCAGTTGTGCCGCCCGTGACATACACATCAGTTTCGCCATCTCCTGGCGGACGGACGGGTCCTTGATCGCGCCTGTGTCCATGGCACGCTTCATCACGAGATCAACCCGGCCTTCACGCTGCGGGTACCAGGTGTAGGGCTCGTTTGCGATCTCCAGTTCTTTCGCAAACTCATCATAGATGCTGCCTTCGTTCGCTTCCCTGGGGGGACGCTCGTTACGTCCCCGCGCAAAACCCTGGCGCTCAATGGAGAGCGTGGTGGTGGCAATCGCCCAGCCGTCACCCTCTGCTCCAAGCATATCTTCAACAGCAACCTCAGCATCAGTCAGGAACACTTCGTTGAAGGAAGCATGGCCATTCATCTGTTTCAGTGGCCTGACCTCAACGCCGGGTTGACGCAGATTTATCAGGAAATAGGAAAGACCCTGGTGTTTCGGCAGATCCCAGTCCGTTCGAGCAACGAGAATACCCCAGTCCGCATGATGGGCACTGGTATTCCAGACTTTCTGCCCATTCACAATCCACTTGCCATCAATCAGTTCTGCCTTTGTGCTGGCACCAGCAAGGTCGGAACCGCTACCGGGTTCACTGAACAGCTGCGTCCAGGCATGTTCACCTGTCAGAATCGGCCGCAGGAAACGCTGTTTCTGGTCCGCATTGCCGTGCACCAGGATCGTTTCCGCAGCGAGACGCCTGGGGCCGGCCTGCGCAGCACCGACGATACCCTTTTCTGCAAACACATCATTCACAACAGCCATTTGCTCGACGTCAAAGCCCCGCCCAAAGCTGTCTTCAGGCCAGCTGGGGGCAGCCCAGCCACCGTCAACGAGGATATTGCGCCATTCAATGAGAGGTCTATTCGGATCCCAGTTGGCATCCAGCCAGGCACTGAGTTCCGTTCTGATGTCGTCCGGGCTCATGATGCCTCCTCCATTAACGACAGTAGACGCTCGCGATGTGTGTGCGGGGAGCCCATAAAAACTTCCGAAGCCTTGGCGCGTTTGAACCAGAGATGTGTGTCTTCTTCCCAGGTGAAGCCAATACCACCACGAAGCTGGACCGCAGCGCGGGCAGCTTCCATATAGATGTCACTCGCCATCGCCTTGGCCATACTTGCGGTTTCGGGTTCCTGCCCACTGGCCAGGCAGAACGCCGCATGGTGTGTTGCCGCCTTCGCCCATTCCAGTTCCAGTAGAAGATCCGCACAGCGATGTTTCAGTGCCTGAAATGAACCAATGGGCCGACCGAACTGCACACGAACTTTTGTATATTCGAGAGTTGAATCAAACAGCTGCTGCGCACCACCAATCATCTCGTGCGCAAGTGCCACACTGATCTGGTCCCAGGTTTTATTCAACCCAGATTCAGACAGGTGCCCTATCTTCTGCACCTCGGCACCGGAAAAAGCAACGCGGCTCAGCTTTCTTGTCGGGTCCAGTGCCTGCTGCGGCGAAATTTTTACACCATCGGCATCAGCAATAACTGAGTAGAGTCCGAGACCATCCTCTCCTGAAGCAACAACCAACAGGACATCCGCAATATGCGCATCCGTCACGATAGGGGCTGTGCCGTCCAGCTCCTTTCCTGTCACCCGGAGCTGGCGGCCAACCTGATTCGGGTCATTGACAGAATCAAGCACCAGTGTGGCGACCGTGCTTCCTGCGGCAATCTCCGGCAGCAACTTCTGCTTGTTGGCCTCGCTGTCACCGTTCAGGATGGCATACCCTGCCATGACAGCCGACGAGAAAAATGGACCGCAGTAAAGATGCCGACCCATTTCCTCGGCGGCGATACCAAGTTCAACCGGCCCAAAACCAAAACCGCCATACTCTTCAGGAATGTGAGTGCCGGCCAGCCCGACTTCCTGGCAAAGTTGCTGCCAGACATCAGCGTCATACCCCTCATCGGAAGCCATGAGCCTGCGCACATCGGTCGGTGTCGATTTAGCCTGCAGGAACTTTGTGACAACCTCGCGAAAGGTCGCCTGATCTTGCGTATATTCAGTCATCGGCTTGGACTGTATTATTGCCCCGAAACAAAATCAACCGGAGTCGGCCATGGGTTATCACCACCTCGCACTCGCAACAAAAGATATCAATGCGATCCATGAATTTTATGAGGGCATCATGGAGTTCAAACTGGTCAAAGTTGAGGTGGGACCTTCACCAGAGGGCGGCTGGGCAAAACACTTCTTCTACCGCATGGAAGACAACTCCAAGTTCATCGCCTTCTGGGAAATGCATGACATGCCCGGCGTTGGAGACGATTTTGAAACCAACATTTCAAAATCCGCAGGTCTGCCAGACCATATCAATCACATCTCCTTCGACGTGAAAGACGCAGACGAACTGGAAATGCGCAAACAACAGTGGCTGGACGGTGGCTGTGACGTCATGGAGATTGACCACAACTGGTGTCACTCGATTTACACAAAAGACCCCAATGACAACCTCGTTGAATTCTGCCTGACAACAGGAGAATTCAACGAAGCTGATCGCGAGTTTGCGCTGAAGCAGTTGACCTCTGCCGAACCCGAATTCTCAAAGCCCCCGGGCAAGATCGAGGTCCACAAGGCAGGCAGTTAAACCGTGAAACCCTCGTCGCTGAGCGGCATCTTGCGAACCCGTTTGCCGGTCGCGGCGAAAATTGCATTAGCGACGGCAGGTGCAAGCGGAGGCAATGCTGGTTCTCCCAGACCCGTTGGGTCGTAGTCGTTCTCAATAAAATGCACATCAACTTCTGGCGCCTGGTCAATGCGCAGCACTGGATACTGATCCAGGTTGGTCTGCTCTACCCGACCGTTTTCCATGGTGATCTTCTGACCTGCCATGGTGCTGTAGCCATCAATGATCGCACCCTGCACCTGTGATATCGCGCCACTGCGGTTGATAATCGGACCCACATCCACCGCGGCTATGACCTTGTGCAGTGTGACCTGGTCACCATCGACACTGACCTCGGCAACCTCAGCCACATGGGCCGCGTGACAGAAGTAAAATGCAAAGCCGAGCCCACGCCCTTCCGGCATCTCTCGTCCCCAACCGGCTTTTTCTGCAGCCAGCTTGATAACACCAACAGCACGACCGGTGTTCATGGAGCGCCAGTCGCTGTTATTGAGCCAGCGAGGTTCACCCATCATCTCAATCAGAAGTTCCACATGATCCCGGCCTGCCTCTGTCGCCACTTCATGCAGGAATGCCTGGGAAACAAATGCATGAGTATTTGAATAAGGCGCACGCCACGGACCGACGGGCGTGTCCATTCTATAATTTGTCAGCGAACCACGAACGTCCGCCATGGTGTTAAAGGGAAAGGCACCTGGATTGGGGCCATTGAATCGGGAAGGCTCACCCTGTGGCGCCGGACCCACGGTATGCTCTTCCAGCGCAACGAGCTTACCTTCCGGGCTGATGGCTGCACGCTGTCGATTGAAGCCACCTTCACGCAGGAAGTCATAACGAATATTGTCCTCGCGATTCCAGGTCAGTTTCACCGGTTTGCCGGAGAGCTTCGACAGCTCAATCGCCTCAATCACGTACTCATTGCTGGTGCGTCGACCAAAGCTGCCGCCCATGCGCTTGATGTGAATGGTCAGCTGGTCTTTTTCCATGCCATAACGCTGTTTTGCCATCTCCTGGAATCGGGGACCATTCTGCGTCGGTATCCAGACTTCAAGATGATCTTTCGCCCCATCGCTTCCCGGTCGGTAGTCCGCCGTGCAGTTCATCGGCTCAAGACACATGTGTGTCACATACGGGAATTCATAGAAACTCGAGATAACCTTGTTGTCCGGGTTATTGAAAGCCGCGTCCACGTTCCCGACATTGATAAGCACATTACTGCTGGTATCACCGACCCTGCGGGCAAACTCGGCAAAGGCTGTCCAGCTGTCCCTGGAAGCTTCAGACTCATCCCATTCAATATTGAGTGACTCCCTCGCCTTGAACACGGACCAGGTATCAGTGCCGACGATACCGACACCGTCCATCAGTTCACGCACGTTGCCATTGCCTTTAACGATCCACGCATCCACAACACCTGGCAGCTTCTTGATGTCGTCAACATTGGCACTGACAATCTTTCCGCCGACTGCCGGGCACTTCAGGTAGCAGCCGTAAAGCATGTTTTCCACCTGGGTATCGATACCAAAGTCACCAACCCCGGTAACAATTCCCAGGGAATCCACCTGGCTGACCGCCTTACCGAGAATGCGGTAGTCATCGCGATCCTTGAATACCAGACTTTCCTTGCTGGGAATCGGCTGCTTCTGCGCGAGGGTCGCCAGCTCAGCAAAGCTGCGGGATTCACCGGAAGGCAGGTGCACCACGCGACTGCCCTCAGCTTTCAGTTCACCCTTGGGCACTTCCATCGCAATGGCCGCTGCCGCAAGGAACATCTCACGAGCTGTGGCACCCATTTCACGCATCAGGTTCCAGTTGAGATAGATAGTGTAGGAGCCACCCGTCCACTGGCCGCCATACCGTTCAGTGTCCACCTCGGGCGTCTGCACGACGACAACATCATCCCAGTTCGCACCGAGTTCCTCCGCCACGATCATTGGCAGCGACGTTTTAATTCCCTGGCCCATTTCCGGGGAACCAGAGTAGATGATGATCTTGCCGTCATCGCGAACCTGCACATAGGCATTCAGCTCTGCTGAACCCACGAGACTTGCTTCCATGGCTGAGCCCATGAGCGGCAGGCCGAGGACAAAACCGCCACCGACAATGGAGGTCGCTTTGAGGAAACCCCTTCTCGTCAGCATCGTGTTCATGCCTGCACCTCCGCGTCCTTCTCGCCTGTGGCTGTGGAAGCGTTATAAAAACTCGCTGCCGTGTGAATCGCTTTCCTGATTCTTATGTAAGTGCCGCAACGGCAATAGTTGCCTGACATGGCATTGTCGATGTCCTGGTCGGTCGGCTTCGGCTTCTGCTTCAGAAGCGCTGCCGCTGACATAATCTGGCCAGCCTGGCAGTAACCACACTGGGCAACGTCCTGGTCGATCCACACCTGTTGCAGAACATGCAGTTGCTCATTCGAAGCCAGACCCTCGATGGTGGTGATGCTGCTGCCGTCAACCGCGCTGATGGGCAACAGACAACTGCGCACAGGGGCGCCATCTATATGCACGGTGCAGGCGCCGCACTGCCCAATACCGCAACCATACTTGGTACCCGTCAATCCCGCCTTGTCCCTGAGTGCCCAGAGGAGCGGCATTTCCGCAGCCGCCTCTATCTCCGTGCGTTTTCCATTTATGTCGAGCGTGTAGGTTGGCATCTTTCTCCTCGATCCCTTAACTGTTTGTCGATTTTGGCTGAACAGAATAAATCCCGCGTTAAGACGACAGTACAGGATTTATCGATGTGTTATGATGGACACATGACTGTATTCAAATGGACGGCGTTTGTCATTGGGGCAGTAACAATCCTGCTCTTGCTCGCCGCACTATTGTTTCGCCTGGTCGTGAATCCCGCCGTGATGGAGGAGATCCGCGCAAACCCCAATGGTGATGAGGCCCGAGAAGCGATGATCCTGACTTATGATGACAGGACGCTACCCGTGAACTACCTGCGTGAGGGAAACCAGGTTTTCATGGGCGTTGATGGCCCCTGGTGGCGTTCTTTCCAGGGCGACGGCAAGCCCGTCACGATGGTGATCAAGGGCGAAACACTGACGGGCCATGGCATCGTCGTACTCGACGATGATGACTATGTCGAAGAGGTATTCTCTCGCCTGCGACCGACCGCGCCATAGTGGTTACCGCTGTGGCTGAACGGCAGACTGGTTGTCATCACACTGTCAGAAGCCGGCTAGCGTTTCCTTTAAGGTCTTGAGCGCAGTGATGTTTGCGTTCTTCATGGTTTCCATCTCGGGTGCTTGCTCGCTGATGTCACCCATTTCAGCAAGAACAACGTGCACTTCATCGTGTCCCGGCACCTTTGCCATATCGTTGAGCCAACGACGTACGTTCGGGAAATCCGAGAAATCGTAGACGTTGGTGAATTCTGGGCGGAGCTGGCCAATCTCAACATAAGCAGCAATATCCGCAAGGCTGACCTCGTCACCCATCAGGAATTTGTTTTCTGCAAGGTAACTGGATTCGAGCGTTTTCAGTGCATTGGTCAGGTTGCGCTTCGCAGACTCCTGGAAGGATTCAGGAATATCCAGGTCCTTGCGAATCTTCGGGGCTACAAGACCGAGGGATGCTTCACGCACGTTGCGATGGTGGTAGTGCAGGTAAGCATCAATCTTCGCACGAGCCCGTTCGTCATCCGGATAGACGTCGGTCCAGCCATTGGTTCGTGACAGGTAGGTCAGGATTGCATGTGCCTCACCCAGGGTGAACCCGGTGTCAGGCTCCTCCAGGCAGGGTATTGTGCCACCGGGACACTTCGCAAGATAACCAGGGTTCCTGGAACCGTTATCGCCTTTGGAACCCGGGTTAATCAACACCAGTTCAAAGGGAGACTTGTGCATGATGAACAGCCACATGACTGCCCTCACAGGCTGGGAAAATGGGACGCCGTAAAGAATGGGTGTCGACATAACGTTTCCTTTAATAGATTCCAGTAAGTTCAACCAGGATTGCAGGTTTAATGATTAAACTATAATCTGATTCATCTCGCTATGCGGGGATCCCGAAATGACCAAACCTGTTTGTCTTGTTATTGGTGCCGGTGCCGGTATCGGCGGCAATGTGGCCAAAAAGTTCGCGTTCGAAGGTTACCACGCGGTGCTTGCCAGACGCAGCGACGAGGAAGGCCTGAATAATCTCGTCACCCAGATCATTGATGCCGGAGGTTCAGCTTCCGGGCAATTGCTCAACGCCACTGAAGATGGCGCGATCGAGAACTTCGTGAAGCAGGTTGAAGAAGACATCGGTCCGATCGATGTCGCGGTCTACAACCTTGGCGCCCAGATCGGCAACCGCGCACTGGCGGACACACCGCACAAGACCTTTGAACTGGGTTGGCGCATGGGTTGCTTCGGTCTCTATCGGCTCGCCTATATGCTGACGCCTCTCATGGAAGCCCGCGACCATGGAACCATCCTCGTGACCTCGGCAACCTCAGCCATGCGCGGTAACAAGGGGCAGCATTCACACGCTGCAGCCATGGGCGGTCGTCGCATGCTGTGCCAGAGCCTGAACGCCGAATTCGCACCGAAAGGTATTCATGTTGCCCACATCCTGATTGACGGTGCAGTCGACGCACCGGACACCCTTGGCAAGATGCTGGGTGAGGAAATGTTCCAGAAACTGAGAGAATCGCGCGGTGGCGAACATGACGGCCTGATGCTGCCGGAAAAAATTGCGGAGACCTATTATCATATTGCGCAGCAACACCGCTCGGTCTGGACTCACGAACTGGACCTGAGATCCTTCAGCGATACGGCATGGTGGAATCACGGTTAACATCAAGGACGCCGATTGAAAGTCGACAACTCATGGGATATCAACGCTGATCCCTTTCATCAGCTCCTGGGGCTGACCCTGGAGGAAACCCGGGAAGGTACGCAGCCCGCGGGCACCGCTGACCTGCAGATCACCTACCTGCGACAGGCTCATGGCAAATGGATTGATGCCGAGGCCAATGTCATTAAACGTGGCCGCCAGTTGTGTACGATCCATGTCGATATCATGAGTGAAGATGGCACCCTGTGTGCGAACGGTCGTGTCCTCTATGCCCTCCGCTCCTGATTACCTGATCCTGGATGTCGACGGCGTTCTGATCGGCGGGTTTCCCCACGCTCGCTGGGATGCCAACATCGAGAGTGACCTGGGCATCAGGCCCAAGGTGCTGCAAAGGAAATTTTTCCAGAAGCACTGGCAAGGCATTATGCGAGGCCATGAACCGATTGAGCCCGCACTAACAGAATTTTTAAACACCTATTACCCCGAGATTTCGTTAAAAACCTTCCTGGCATATTGACATGGTAACGATGCCGCAGTGGCGCAGCATGTCCTCGAAGCTGCGAGCGAATGGAAATCCCGAACCGGCAATCAACTGGCGCTGGCGACGAATCAGGAACAGACGCGGGCTCGCTATATCAGCGAAGAGCTTGGGTTTTCAGAGGTGTTCGAAACACTGATTGTGTCCTGCAATATTGGTTTTGCAAAACCGGAGCCGGAGTATTACGCGCAGGGAGACTTACTGCTGGGTAGAACTCCCGGTCAGACTGCCCTCTTCCTGGATGACACCCTCGATCATGTGGAAGCCGCGATTGAACATGGCTGGCAGGCCATGCACGTAGAAAGCGTCGACCACGCCGCGGAGATTATTAGAGGCCTCTAGCTCCTTTAGCCGAGGACCTGGTATCCACGGGCTTTCATACAGCGATACATCACCTTCTCTTTTCGATGTTCCGCCTTGCTGAAGCCCTTGGAACCACCGGCAATCGCCCCAATACCCAGACCCTGCTCAGCATCGTGGCTATCACCGATGATCGCGCCGATGGATGCACCAATGGCCGCACCGATAGCACCGCCTTTCGCGGTTTCACCGGCAGTGTCTACCTGGCCTGCGTAGCTGCGGCATTCGGCCAGGTCAGCCTGGTACTTGTGCTCATCCACGCCGCGTCGATCAACGATTGGCTCGTTCGCACATCCGGCCAGAATGGCCAGTGTGCCTATAGCAATAACAGCTGCTTTCATGGACCGTTACTCACTCAAACATGAGAACTTAAGGTTAGTGGCGCTTTCCTGAATCCGGGGTGAATCCCAGCTGAACGGCGACGATCAGTCCCTGCCCTGCCTCGCAGCGAGCTCGCGCATGATCTCCTCGTGGCGACGCCGGTCAATACGGTAACGAAGGTAGAGCACCAGCCCAAGCATCGTAAAGATCGAGGTGGCAGGCCCTGCAATCAAACCCAGCTGCCAGACAGTATCCGCCGGCACGGTACCCAGTGCTGCACCACGGGGGAACTCGATGAAATCGATCAGCATGCCGCCAAACACCAGACCTGCGGATGTCGTTGCCTTGTTCGCAAACGATCGGGCAGCAAATATAACTCCTTCACGCCGCTCTCCCACTTCCAGCTCATGCTAATCAGCAATGTCCGCAAACATGCTGTTAATGGTGGCAAAGATCACAGGCGCCAGAAGGGTTGTAATGCCGTTTGTAAAGATCAGGATAATCAGCAGCGAGGTTGAACCCGGCTCCGGGAACCAGGGAGGATCAAGCAGCATCAACACAATCGGAGCGTTGATGTTGAGGATGGTCACAACCGCACAACCAAGCAACGTGGGTCGTTTGTCGAACTTCCGGGTAAGTACGGGCGCCAGCACTACTGACAGGCACAAACCAACGAGCATGCCGATGGGTAAATACTTCAACTGCTCCGTCGTCATCCCCCAGAAATGAAAATTCATGTAGGGCGTGAACACTGCCTCGATCGAAATGATCATCATGCTGAGCATCATCCCGAAGAACAGTGCCTGGAATGATTTGTTGCGAAACGCGTCAAAAAGCTCGGTAAACAACCGTCGAACACCGAACTTTTCAGAGGAGATGCCATGCTGCTCCCGCAGGCGCGGAATTTCGTGGCGTGTACCGGTAACACAAATCGCAATCGTAAGTATCATGAGCGCGCCACCAAATATGGCCCAGGAACTGTAGGCCTCCTGGTTAAGCAGCGCGGGGTTAAACTCTTCGGTAGTCGGAAAAAAGAAATGATAGGAGAGCGGTACAAACACAACGCCCCCCCATAAAGGCGAAAAAAGTGTTGAAGGCATAGAGCGTTGAGCGTTGCTCGTAGCTGTCCGCCATTTCGGCGCCCAGCGCCAGGTGCGGTACGTGGTAGAAAGTCATGGAAGCCCGCACCAGCACGGCAAACACCGTGAGCCAGAGGATGTAACCGAATTCGGTCAGGCCGTCCGGTGGGTTAAAGAGAAAGTAGAAAGTCACTGCCAGGGGAATTGCCGCAGCAAGGATGAACGGATGACGCCTGCCCCATCGGCTCTTCAACTTGTCAGACAGGCTGCCGGCGATAGGGTCCGTCAGCGCATCAAAAATAAGCGCGATGGCCAGGGCCAGGCTGGTACCAGTGGCAGAGACATGCAGGACCTGGTTGTAATAGAACAGCAGGAAGATGTTGAAACCCTGGTTCTTGACAGATTCTGATACCTGGCCAAACCCATAGGCCAGCATGGTTGGCAGGCTTAGTCGACGCGTCATTAACTACTTTCGTGACCAAAACGAAGCGGCATCAAATCACGCCTGATTCGATGACGCAACGAATACGCTATGATGTCCAACTCACATGATAGAGGCAGTTCAATGGCTGAGTTCTTTGAAGCCCTGAATGACGAACACATCGAGTTTATCGGCAATCAACACATCTTTTTTGTGGGTACCGCTGCGAATGAAGGTCGCATCAATGTATCGCCAAAAGGAAGAGATGCGTTCCGCGTGCTCGATGCTAATAACGTTCTCTGGCTGAACCTCACAGGCAGCGGTAATGAAACCGCAGCCCACGTAATCGAGAACGATCGCATGACCGTGATGTTCTGCTCGTTCGACAAGCAGCCACTCATCCTCAGGCTTTATGGGCAGGCATCCATGGTTTATCCCCGCGACGACAAGTTCCAGGGATACCTGGAACTGTTCGACAACCAGCCCGGTACCCGGCAGTTCTTCGAGATGCGAGTCGACTCGGTCCAGACGTCCTGCGGGTTTTCAGTGCCTCGCTATGAGCTGCACAGCGAAAGAGACACGTTAGCGAAATGGGCGCAAGGCAAAGGTGAGGAAGGTATCCAGGAATACTGGGCCGAGAAAAACCAGGTTTCCATCGATGGGAACCCTACCAACATTATTAAGTAGTAAAGCGTTAAGGAATAAAATGAAAGATCTCTTTTCTATCGAAGGGAAAATCGCCGTCGTGACCGGCGGTTCCCGGGGAATCGGTGAAATGATCGCCGCCGGCTTTCTGGCCAATGGCGCCAGGGTTTACATCAGCTCACGTAAAGCTGAAGTCTGTGATGAAACAGCGAAAAGGCTTCAGTCAGAGTTCGGCAGCGAGTGCATTTCCCTGCCGGCTGACCTGTCCAACGTTGAAGGCTGTGAAGCGCTTGCAAACGAACTGGCTTCACGCGAGAAGCAGGTCGACATCCTGGTCAACAACGCTGGCGTATCCTGGGGTGCCCCGATAGATGATTTCCCGGAAATAGGCTGGGACAAAGTGTTCGACACCAACGTCAAAGGCGTCTTCTTTCTCACCCAGAAACTTTTACCGCTGCTGCGCGCCTCGGGTTCCGCAGAGGATCCGGCGCGTGTCATCAATATCGGTTCGATCGATGGTATCAAGAACCCGATCTTTGAAACCTTTTCCTACGGCCCGTCGAAGGCTGCACTGCACCACATGACACGCGGACTGGCCCTGCACCTGACGAAGGAAAACATCATCGTCAACGCCATTGCACCCGGCCCCTTCCCGACATGGATGCTTTCAACCGGTGTTGGCTGCGGCGGTGATACAGACATCGACTGGAGCGCGGTCGCCAGGGGCAATCCACGAGGCCGGGTTGGCACACCGGAAGACATAGCCGGGCTCGCAATTTTCCTGAGCTCACGGGCAGGCGCTTTCACAGTCGGCGAGACCATCACCTGTGATGGTGGCCAGGCATACGCGACCTAGGAGCGACTCCAGCCGGATGACCGAAGACGGTATCACTGACACCACCCTCAAGGGTAAGCTGCGTCATGAAGTTGCGCTGCTGCTGGCCGAGGCTTTCGGCGATGACGAGGCGATGATCAGCATGCTCGGTGAACAGCGATGGCAGGCCAATGCCTACCGCTACTTTGAACTGCAGCTGGATCACTCCGATCATGTCGTCCTGGAGCATGAAAATGACGAACTGGCGGGGGTTCTCCTGGCCCGGTCCCCCTACGCCGTTACGTCACCCAGGGTAATCTGGCAGTTTCTCAGGATGATCTGGCTGCTGGGTATGGAGTATCCCCACAGCCAACGAATCGCGCAGGCTATCTCGCAGGCGCTGCCTGCGCCACCCTACTGGTATATCAATCAGATCGCGGTGAAACCTGAGCAGCAGAATCAAGGCCTCGGTTCTCGCCTGCTAAACCAGCTCATGCTGTTTGTCGGGGATGACTGTGTGTACGTCGACTGTGCGACTGAATTGAATGACTTTTACCAGGCACAGGGGTTTACAGAAGTTGAAACCTTCCCTGCCTTCAATCTGCAGCTGATGGCAAGTCATCCATGATCCAGTTGAGTATCGGCGTGTAGACGTCACTGACCGCTTTACTGGCAAACAGCACGTCCAGGTGACCGTAGTCCTCAAGCACACTGATGGTGACGTCATCTCCCCCCACCAGCTTTGCTGAATAGATACCGTTCAGAAGGCTCTCGGCACCAGTACCACTGCTGCCAAAGTAGAGCACCGGTAGGATGCGCCTGCCCAGGTGGTCATCCACGTAGGTGTTGGGATCATCAGCTGTTGATGCCATTGAGCGGGCTTCTATGTCCTGGATGCCAGGGTAAAACCAGTCATAGGCACGCATTTCGGTGGCCAGCACCGCCAGAGGAGACAGGTTATCTTCAACATTTGCCAGAACACCCGGACCCCAGGCACGATGGAGGCTGGCAGCCAGTTCTTCCGCCGCTGAATCAAAGCGATCATCTGACGCTGGTGCATCCGGCTCATCGACAGCGCGCCTCAGCAACTCATCTCGCCCTCGAAATCCACGACGTGACAGGATTGTTGAATAAACCGCCTCTTCGTCAAACTTCTGCAGCGCAGCGGCAAGGTAAAAGGGTTTTTCCCTGTAGTCTTTGATACTGCCATCCAGCGCAATGACACCTGCCGCGTCTACCTGCCCGGTCAAGGCATAGGCAAACAACGCGCCGCGACTGAAACCCGACAGATAAAGCGGCAACTCCGGATACTCTTCCATTGCCTTCGATGCGGCGGCGGCGGCATCTTCAACAAACAGATCCGTGGTCCAGTCACGCATGAAATCCAGTTCACCCTCGAAATCATGGGACAGGGCGTGAGTACGATAGTCCAGGGTAAACACAGCAATACCCCGACCGGCAAGAAAGAGCCAAAGGTTGTGAGACTCATCAGTCACCTTCAGGCTGCCATTCATGTTCGTCCCAGGCAGGTACAGGACACTCGCCACCGGTTTCTCGCCCTGCACAGTGTAACGATGAAGACCAATCGACTGCCCGGAGGGTTCAGTCAGCAACCAGGAAGTTTCGGTGACAATCTTGTTGTTGGCTTCTGCGACCGGCCGGTTATCTGTCAAAATGAATTGACCGTTTTCTTCTGCTTCGACCACAGAAAGAAAAATCAGTAACCAGGCAGTTGCGACAGTAACAATAATTCTGGACATGACTCGTATGCTAACACTCGCGCGACTAAAACTGCTCGCTTCAGTTCTGCTGCTCACCGGATGCCAGTCGCCCTTTCTCGTCTTCCCGGGCGGCGAACTGGAAGGGTTCCAGCGAGAAACCGAGAGTTTCGCTTTTGCCGGAAACCACCGGCTCATGCAACTGGAAGTCAATCCGGATGCACCTTACTCAGTCATCCTGAGGTGCGTCATGATTGACGACGTACTGTACGTCGATGCCGCGCCGGCCAGAAAGTGGGGAAAGATGATCCAGGCTGACCCCAGGGTCAGGGTCAAACTGGGAGACGCGTTGTACCCGGCGACAGCAACAGCCGTTAACGACGAGTCAGTTACAGGCAAATTTAGAGAGGGGCGAACGATCTATCGTCTCGACCCTCTCTAGAAACCCTGGTTCTTTAGGTGACCAGCATCGCAATAATAATCAGCGCAACGGTCAGTGCGCCAAAACCTGCAGCAGTCAGACCGATAATCTTTACTGTTTTTGAATCTTCTTCGTTAAATACAGACATCGAAAGTCTCTCTCACCAGACATCACAAGCGCTCTAGCTTACTGCATCTCCCACCACCGTGATACCATCAGAACAACCATTCGCTCACGGACAATCAGAGAAAATTGGACCCTAGAGACTTCAAAACGATACACGAGATCGTCAAGGCTGCCCGGCTCAACCTCGACAATACCTACTGGGACTACCTCATCGGTGGCGCGGAAACCGAAACCACCCTGCGCCGGAACCGATATGCCATTGATAAGCTTGGCCTGATGCCTAAAGTCCTGAACGACGTTTCAGAAGTTGACACCAGCCGAACCCTGCTCGGTCAGAAGCTCAACCTACCGGTCATCCTGGCACCCATCGGCTCACTACAGGTTCTGGATCCTGGAGGCGGCGCAACAGCCGCTCAATCAGCGGCTGATACCGGCGTTATGGCCATGACCAGTTCAGTCTGCGAACCGGACATCGAGGACATTGCGGCCGCCTCTGACGCGGCGAAGGTTTACCAGCTTTATGCCCGGGGCGATGATGACTGGCTGGATGCGATCGTAGAGAGAGTCATCGCTTCGGGGTTCAATGGATTTTGCCTCACGGTAGATACTGCCGTGGTCTCACGGCGCGAAAGAGATATAGCCAAACGCGTGGTGCCCACTTCACAGGCCGTAGCCATCGCAGGCGACATGACTTACCAGGCGAAACTGAGCTGGTCGACCGTTGAACGAGTCAAGAAACACTTCGACATCCCGTTGATATTGAAAGGCATCAGCCGAACTGACGATGCGCTTAAGGCGCTGGATTGTGGCGTTGATGTGATTTACGTATCCAATCATGGCGGCAGGCAGCTGGACCAGTCGGTCGGAAGCATAGGCGTGTTGCCGGACATTATCGCTGCTGTCGATGGCAGGGCGCCGGTTGTCGTGGATGGCGGCTTCTATCGCGGGTCAGACCTCGTCAAGGCCTATGCACTTGGTGCAAGCGCCGTTGGACTTGGACGACTCGAAGGCTGGGCCATGGCAGCAGGCGGCCGGCCGGTGCTGACACGCTGCATACAGCTCCTGCAACGGGAAGTCTCGATGACAATGGCACTTTGCGGCGTCGCAAACCTGGACGAACTTGACCCTTCCTTCGTGACTGAAACTGACGTTGTGACCGAACCCTCTGTATTCAGCGCCTTTCCGCTTATGGAAGAAGGCTATTGATGTACGAATCGGAAGACGCCCTGATCAAGGGGCTGGTTAATGGTGAAGATGCCGCATTCCGTGCTGCCATCAAACAATACCAGGTCTCAATGATCTACCTGGCACGCAATCTCGTGGGTGACAAAATCGCCGACGAGGTGGTCCAGAAAGCCTGGTTCTCAGCCATGAAGGCTATCCCCAGGTTCGAGAAACGCAGCAGCCTGAAGACCTGGCTCCTGCGAATTGTTGCCAATGAAGGCAAAACCCGCCTGCGCAAAGAAAACCGAATGACCAGCCTCGAGGCGCTGACGGAAGCCGACCCTGCTTTCGCTACCCGATTCGATGACACCGGACACTGGGAAACCGGACCAGCACAGTGGGATGCTGATTCACCTGATGAACTCATGACGAGGGATGAGCTGAAGGCCTGTATGGACCAGTTGATCGAGGCCCTGCCTGAGATGCAGGGCGCCACACTAAACCTCAGGGAACGACAGGGTTATTCGCTAAAAGAGATCTGTAACATTCTCGAAGTCAGTGAGTCCAATGTAAGGGTACTGCTGCATCGCGCCAGGACACGACTCTTTCGCTGTATTGAGAATTTCGAGCAAACAGGTGACTGCTGCACCAGCTGACCAGGAAACACCATGCTGAGTTGTAAAGATGTAAGTGAAACCGTGACAGACCACCTGGAGGGATCAACATCCTTCCAGGACCGTGTCGCCCTGCGCTTTCACCTACTCATCTGCAAACACTGCCGCCGCTTCTACCAGCAGTTCCAGATAGCTGGGGGTGTCTCCGGCAGTCTCGGCGACGAGGTCAGCGAACCCACCGATGATGAGATCGATGCCCTGGTCAGGAAACTGAAAGCCCGGAACTGAAAGTTGTTTACGCGCGCCCCCTGCGCCAGCTGTGAAACTTCTCTGCGATATCCAGGGCCCACTCAGGCTTGTGATTCTTCCGCCACTCACTGGCGGCAAACTTGTTCATCTCAGCCATGGTCGGGTAAATGTGAATCGTGCCCAGGATCTTGTTCAAACCGATACCGTGTTTCATTGCCAGCACATACTCCGAGATCAGGTCGCCGGCATGTTCAGCCGCGATGGTGACACCTATCACCTTGTCTTTGCCCTTCTCCGTCAGGACCTTAACCAGCCCATGCGCATCTTCATCGGCGATAGCACGATCCAGGTCTGCGACATCGTATGTCGCGACGTCATATTCAATGCCCTGCTCTTTCGCTTCCATCTCATTCAGGCCGACCCTTGCCACTTCGGGAGAGCAGAAAGTCGCCCAGGGAATCACCCGATAGTCCACCTTGAACTTTCGGAACATGCCAAACAGCGCGTTGACCGACGCGTACCAGGCCATGTGCGACGCGGTATGCGTGAACTGGTAAGGACCGGCTGCATCGCCGATGGCAAAGATGTTAGGGAAGTTTGTTCGAAGGTAATCATCCACGGCGACGGTGCCATTGGGGTTCAGTTCCACACCCAGCGTTTCAAGACCAAAACCGGAGGTATTCGCTCGCCGGCCGACGGCAACCAGTAGCCGATCAAAAGGCACAAGCTTTTCTGCACCGGAATCATCAACCACCTTCAGCTTTGATTCACTGCCTTCAAGCAGGACTTCTTCCGCACGATGTCCGGTTAATACGGTCACTCCTTCCAGCTCAAGCTGCATCTGCACCATGGTCGAAAACTCTTCGTCCTCGCGGGGAATGATGTTGGGCAGCAGCTCGACCTGGGTTACCTGGCTTCCCAGGCGGGAAAACGCCTGGGTCAGTTCGGTACCGATCGGCCCACCACCGAGTACCACAAGTCGTTCCGGTCGATCCTCCAGTTGCCAGAGATTGTCAGAGGTGAGGTACTCAACCTGCTCAATGCCCTTGATGGGTGGCACAAATGGTTCCGCACCGGTCGCAATAACAATATTACGTGTGGAAAGCGTCTTGCCGTTCACCTTCACATGCCAGGGCGAGACAATTTCGCCGAAGCCCTCTTCCACATCAACACCCAGGCCCTCATATCGTTCGACGGAATCGTGAGGCTCTATCTCGGCGATGGCCCTCTGCACACGCGCCATGATGTTTCTGAAATCAACAGGGAGCTCCTGGTCGGCAAAGCCCAGTTCTGACCCCCGCCGATTGTCGTAGGCATGACGCGCGGAACGGATCAACGCCTTGCTCGGGACGCAGCCCGTATTCAGGCAGTCACCACCCATTCTGTTCTTTTCAATCAGCGTGACTTTTGCTTTCACGGTTGCAGCAATCAGTGCTGCAACCAGGCCACCGGATCCGGCACCAATAACCACCATGTCGCGATCAAAAGATGAAGGCTTGCTGTATCCACGATAAACCCGCTGTGCCTTGACCCAGTCAACAAACCACTTGGCCAGGAGCGGGAACACTCCCAGCAGGACAAACGAACCAAGCAGTTCCGGCGACAGGATACCGCCCAGCTCTTCCAGCTGGGCAAGCTGCGTGCCCGCATTAACATACACCGCGGTTCCTGCCAGCATGCCCACCTGCGAGACGACATAGAACACAAGCACCGGCATGCGCGTAAGCGCCATCGCCAGGTTAATCGCGAAGAAAGGGAATATGGGTACCAGGCGCAGTGTAAACAGGTAGAAGGCGCCCTCTTTCTCTATACCCCGATTGATCGTTTCCAGCTGCTTCCTGAAACGTTGTTCCACCTGTTCCTTGAACAGCCACCTCGCCAGCACCATTGCCAGCGTGGCACCGATACTGGAAGCAAAAGATACCAGCAGTAATCCCCACCCAAACCCGAAGATTGCACCCGCGACCAGCGTCATGGCGGCAGCACCGGGAATCGAGAGCGCCGTGACGGCGACATAGATCACAAAGAATCCAACACCAAATTGCCATGGATTAGCCTCGAGCAGCTCAGTCAATCGCTGCTGCTCGGCCTTGATACTCTCCAGTGTCAGGTAGGCACCGAGGTCAAAATAGACAAAGCCGCCAACAAGGCTCAGAACGAGGATCAGCACGATCCAGCGCGAAAGTGTCATTGCGGTTCCTTAACGTTTAGGACGGGATGGGTACGTTTTATTGATTGAAAAGACTGGGTATTGTTACATCAAACTCAGCGATCACTATAACAGGGAATCAGGGAATTCCGATTGACCCTCAACTATCACAGGAACCCGGCCGAAGTTAACTGGGAAATCCTGATCAACGATCTTATCGCCGATGACTTTCACAACGGCAGGACGGTGGCGCAACTGCGAGCATCATTCGAAAACAGCCAGGTGCAGGCTTACGCCATGGTGGGGGACCGGTGTATCGGCACAGCACGGGCGCTGAGTGATGGTATCGGAAATGCCTACGTGATCGACGTCTGGACCCAGAGCACCTATCGCAACCAGGGCATCGCCCGAACGATGATGGAAATGTTGCTGGAGAAAGTTGCCGGCCAGCATGTGTACCTGCAAACAGACGATGCTGTCGAGTTCTATCGAAAGCTCGGATTCAGCGAACAACCTTCCGGAATGAGCCTTATCGTGGGTGAGTATTTGACCGGTGGTGCAAATGCTTCACAATAGAAGCATCACAACCTGAAATGTAATCGAGGAACACCCAATGGCGAATGAAGGCTACCACGAACCGATCAACGAACTGACCGACGACACCCGGGACATGCACCGGGCCATCACCTCGCTGATGGAAGAACTTGAAGCAGTAGACTGGTACAACCAGCGTGTTGATGCCTGCAAAGATGAGGACCTGAAGGCGATTCTGATTCACAACCGTGATGAGGAAAAAGAACACGCCGCCATGGTGCTGGAGTGGATTCGCCGCAAGGACCCCACCTTTGATTCAGAGCTCAGGGACTACCTGTTTACAGATAAGCCAATCGCTCACAAGTAAGCAACCCCGGGGCACCGGATCGGCTAGTCGACCAGCGCGAATTCATACCTGATTCGAACGTCCTGCTGCTGGGTGGCTACACCATTCTGGACGCATGGCGGGAACTTCATATCGCTCAGTGCATTCCTTGCAACACGCGTGAAGGCATTTGAATCGGCATCAGCAACGGCAATGTCAGACACCTCGCCCTGCTGCGTAATCGTGTAACTCATGACCACGTAACCCTCAATGCCACGCTCGCGCGCACGAGTGGGGTAAGTTGGCGCAATTGACTTGACGGGTGCCCAGCCATCACCACATTGAAGATCCTGCCAGTCCCGGGCAAACGCCGACACAGGGGCAAACATCACCAGGAGCGTCACTAACAGTATTTTGATTTTCATAGTCATCCTTTCTTGAATTCGTTTCGCCCGCCGGCTCACTGGGATCCGGCAGGCACCTAAATTTGCGTCGCGAATTCTAAGGATTTCCCAAATGTTAAGAACGGATAAACAGCATTGGTGCTTGTGAGACATTGTCCATGGAGGCTGTACGCCGGCAGTGGATCGAAACCCGGGTGTGAACCACGTCACACTTCAGGCTTTCCTCACCGAGAACCCGGTTGATTCCAGGGCTTTCAGACTGATGCTGTCCCAACCCGGATTCACCGACTCAATCATCCTGTTAAGCCGGTGACGGGGCGCACGCTTCAGCTCCAGTTCCCGATTAACGGCTTCGTCCAGGTCGGAGATGGATTCGATGTAAACCAGTTTCTGTAGCACCCGCTTTTTTTTCAGCCTGCGATTCACCAGCGCCCGATGCGAGTTAACGCCACGGAGCAAATCCGTCGTTACACCAATATTCAGGTGCCGATGGTGGCGACTGGAAAGCACATAAAGATAGTATTTAGCCATGCGAAGAGTCTGTATTCAGAAAGACTCTCGACCAAGGCGACTATCACGGCTGAATACGTAGGAGTATCATCATGCGATGACTACGACTTCCCCTGCATGGCATCACCTGCAATCACTCGCGGGTAATGGTAACGAGATCAGCATCTCCAGTCTCTTTACCGACAGCACGCGACTGAACCGGTTCAGCCTGGATATCGGCGGCCTGTTCCTGGACTTCTCGAAGCACCGGGTAACGCCGGAAATTCTTTCGGCACTTATCGCACTTGCGGAAGAAAAGTCGCTGCATAAGCGTATCGACGAGTTAATGGCAGGCGAGATAGTAAACACCAGTGAAGGCCGTGCCGCGCTGCATACCGCCTTGCGCAGGCCATCAGAAGATTTACCCGATGGCTTTGCCGACCATATTCTGGCAGAGCGGAAAAAGCTGGCTGCTCTCTCAACAAAGATCAGGGATGGCAGCTGGACCGGTCACACCGGCAAACCTATTAAAGATGTCATCAATATCGGTATCGGTGGCTCTGACCTTGGCCCGAAGATGATGACGGCAGCCCTGCGCGAGTTTCATGACGGACCGCGCATACATTTCATTTCCAATGTGGATGGTGCCGAAATACTTTCTTTGTTGCCGCAACTGGATGCGGAGCAGACGCTGATCAGCATCTGCAGCAAGACGTTCACAACCCAGGAAACCATGCTGAACGCAAAAACAGCATTAACCTGGCTGGGTGAAGCTCTGGCGCTTGATAATCCGGCTGCATCACCCCAATGCGTCGGCATTACGGGAAGCCCTGAAAAAGCAGAGGCTTTTGGTATTCCCGGCGACCAACTGCTGACGTTCCGGGATTCCATTGGTGGTCGTTACTCCACCTGGTCATCTATAGGCTTCCCCGCCTGCCTTGCTGTCGGCTACGAGTGTTTTTCCGAGTTCCTCGAAGGCGGCGCTGCCATGGACCAGCATTTTCGTGAAGCAGAGTATGAGAAAAACATGCCGGTGCTCATGGGACTGCTCGGGGTCTGGTACAACAATTTCCTTGGTGCCCAGAGTCACGCGGTGATTCCCTATTGCCAGAGACTGCAGCTGTTCGTCGATCACCTGCAGCAGCTGGATATGGAAAGCAACGGCAAGTCCGCCACCCTGGATAACCAGGCAGCGACCACCGACACCGGCCCGATTATCTGGGGCCAGACAGGCACCAACGGGCAACATGCTTTTTTTCAGCTGCTGCACCAGGGGCAGAAACTGGTACCGATAGATTTCATCGGTATAAAAAATGACAACCTCAGCAATACTGAACATCACCGGGTGTTGCTGGCCAACATGGTGGCCCAGGCACAGGCGCTCATGACAGGCAAGTCAGGGGAAGATGCACACCGCTACTACCCGGGTAATCGTCCCAGTTCTGTGCTGCTCATAGAGGAACTCACGCCACGGAATCTTGGCATGCTACTCGCGCTGTACGAGCACAAGGTCTTTGTTCAATCAGTCATCTGGTCCATCAACCCCTTCGACCAGTGGGGTGTGGAACTGGGCAAACAACTGGCGACGAACATACTCGAAGGCCGCGGCGAAAAGGACCCGTCCACACAAGCCCTCCTTGAAAAAATCGGGCTCGCTGGCTGATCTTGGCAGTCATCTACTCGAAACAGGTAAAGGGAGTTCGCTACGAGGTCAGGACAGCTGGGGCATCCCGGCGACTGTATACCAACGGAGCTTTCCACACCCAGTACAACCCGAAGCACCTGTTCACCGGAGCAGTCTGGGATCTGCTCTGCCTGCCGGTGCTTTGCCGGGAGCGGGCACCTGCCAGCATTCTTGTTCTCGGCGTTGCAGGGGGCACCGTCATTCACCAGCTTCAGGCGCTGTGCAACAGCCCTAAAACCACAGGCATTGAGCTGGACAAGGTGCATATAGAACTTGCAAGCTCACACTTTGACCTCGACTATCCCAACCTGACCCTGGTTCACGCAGACGCAAGGGACTGGCTGGCAACATCGAAGCAGAAATTTGACTGCATCATTGACGATATCTTCGTACATGGGGAATCTGATCCAGAACGCCCCGTTAACCTGGACAGGCGCTGGTTCCGGCAACTGAAGTCACAGCTGAATAAAGACGGATTACTCATCCAGAACCATATCGACCATGAGAGCGCAAAACAGGCAGCAGGCTTCATGAAACAGGGCAGTCTCCTTGGCCTTCAGACTGACAAGTACGAGAACCTGGTGCTTGCTTGGTTCAGGTCAGGACCCGGGGGAAAGCGCCTGCAAAGTAACCTGGAATCACGACTCACAGCAATGCCACGCGCCGTGACATCGCGACTGCGTTCAGATGTATTCCGCTTCAGTGCATGACTTCATTTTGTTTAACCAGCAGGGCTGCAGCGAGCAACGCAAACAGGAGCGCCAGGCAAATCTGTGCCGCCGCGTTGTAACTGCCCAGGTAATCCACGGCGAGTGAAAAAGCGAACGGGCCAACGGCGCTGGCAAACACCGAAATCGACGTATTGAAACCACTCACCTCACCCAGGTGCAGCGGTCCGAAGAAGCGGATAAAAGCCAGGTTGGAAGTAACGCCCCATAACCCGCCACCGGTACCGAAGCCGGATGCCAGCATCCAGTAGCCCCAGGGTTGGTGCAGGTTGATCAGGCCCCAGGCGCCGATCACAAAACCCGCCAGCATCATGATCAGGAAAGGTTTCATCGGGTACTTGTCTACCAGCCAGCTGCAAAGCAGGTTTGAAGTTGTAGCGAATACAGCGCTGGGAAAGAAGTAACCGAAGGCCACATCCCGGGGCAACCCTGCTTCAGCGAAGATCGCCACCACATGGAAGGTCAATGCCGTGCCAAACATCGCATGCATGGCAAGGCTGAGAGAATAGATCCAGAAAACGGGGGATCGCTGCGCCTCTGCGAGTGTCTGGCTGGGCGCTTCCTTTGGTGCCTCATGATCTTCACTTGGCTCTCCGCCGTCGGGCTGAAGCCCGCACGAAGCCGGATTATCACGAACAAACACGAGGGCAAGTATCGCGAAGACAACTCCCACGGCCAGCGCCATAGACCACAGCGCACCACGCCAGCCGAACCATGCGATCAGCATCGCAATGCCAAGCGGCGCCAGCGAAAAACCAAAACTGGTGAAAACACTGCGAACACCACTGACCAGCCCGCGACGTTTCACAAACCAGAGCAGCAATACATTTCGTGAACAACTGGTCAGTACACCCTGGCCAAAAAACCGAACACCGAAGAAACCAAGAAGGATCAGCACAAACGTCACCATGGTGTGACCACCAAGGAGCTCACTGATGACATCAACAGCGCTGATGTACAGGACCATCACGCCCAGCGCCAGCGACGACAGCGCAATCATGATGCGACCGCCCAGGCGGTCGTACCAACGGCCAGCCTGGGTCAGGAATAGCGACGAACCAATAGTCCCGAACAGGTAAGCCATCGAAAGCTGTGTCCGGGTCAGGTCGAACACCTCGATGAACGGGTCCGTGAACACAGCCATACCCATGGTCTGTCCCGGAATACTCATCAGGAAGCCCAGCGTGGAGAACAACCAGACGACCCAGCCATAAAAAACAGGAGATCGTTTCGGGTCAAAGGGCCAGTTAACGGGGATCATCAGGTGTACCAGGGAGACGCTCGCAAAAAAGGCGCGCAGCATAACACGTCTCATTGGCGCGGCCTCATTGACGCAACCTCATTGACGCAAGTCTGCGAGGCGCCTAGATTGACGACATGAAAAACATCTTGTTCATTACCGCGGATCAATGGCGCGGTGAGTGCCTGTCGAGCCGCGGGCACAGGGTAAAGACGCCCAACCTGGATGCGCTGGCAGCTGAAGGCGTCATGTTCGCCCGACACTATGCCAATGCAGTTCCATGCGGACCTTCCCGCGCCAGCCTGCATACCGGTATGTACCTGCAGAACCATCGCTCCGGCACCAACGGCACACCACTGGACTCGCGGCATACCAACTGGGCACTGGAAGTGCGTCGCCAGGGTTACGACCCGGCCCTGTTCGGGTACACAGATACAGCCAATGATCCCGGGGACTTCGATCCGGATCATGAATTCATGAAAACCTACGAGGGGCCACTGCCAGGCATCAAACCGGTCATCATGATGGGCACCTATCCGGATGCCTGGGCAAACTGGCTGGGTGAACAGGGATAAGAAATCCCCGATCCGAACTGGAAGTTCTACACAGAAAAGAAAGACGTGCCTGAATTTGAAAATGGCGGCACGGGTCCTGCGCCACTATCACTACGAAAAGAGCAACACGATACCTGGTTCATGGTGGACCGGACCATTGACTATATAAAGGCACAGGATGAGGCCTGGATTGTGGACCTGTCACTGCTGCGCCCTCACCCACCCTGGGTTGCACCGGAACCCTACAACGATCTCTACCCACCGGAAGACCTGATGACGTTTAATCCTCATCCGGATAGGCAGACAGAAGCAGACCAGCATCCGTTCGTCAGAACTTACCTGAACAAACCACACTACGGTGCACCACCGGATGATCGGAAGACCGCCCGCCTCAAAGCTTCCTACTATGGACTCATGACAAAAGTGGACGACAACCTTGGCCGGCTGTTCGATTACCTCAAAGCATCAAACCAGTGGGATAACACACTGATTGTTTTTACCTCGGATCACGGCGAGCAGATTGGTGATCACTGGCTTATCGGCAAACTCGGTTTTTTCGACGCCAGTTACCACATACCGCTGATCGTCAGGGACCCCGGCGCCGTTGAAACCCGAGGCCAGGTCGTGCAGGACTTTACGGAGAATGTGGATATCATGCCCACCATGCTGGACTGGCTCGGCCTGGATATACCGAACCAGTGTGACGGCAGATCACTGATGCCTGTCCTTAGGACTGGAAATACACCGTCGAACTGGCGTGACGCCGCGCACTGGGAGTTTGATTTCAGGGACGTCGCGGAAGGTGAGCAGATGGAATCGGAACTGGGCTTAACACAGCACCAGTGCACCCTGAACGTGTTGCGTGATGAACGCTACAAGTACGTGCACTTTACCAACCTGCCACCACTGTTCTTCGACCTGGAAAAAGACCCGGGAGAACTCCATAACTTGGCGAATGACCCGGAGTACCTGCCGAAGGTGCTGGAGTACGCACAAAAGATGCTGTCATGGCGTATGAACCATGACGAGCAGACCCTGACGCATGTTGCCCTGACAGAGGACGGCATCGTGGAAAGAAGAGCCGAGCGTTACTGACCGGAATCTTTACTGGCAGTGCCATAACGCTGCTGCAGTTCAGCGATGAAAGACTCGGTACCGGCGTAGCCAACAAAATCGTGGTGCTCGATTACAGCATCATCCTGAACACGAATCAGAGAGATCACCTTGCCCGGCATAACGATCTCATCCTTGTTCACATTCCAGAACTTGCCGGACACCGTAATGGCAATATCCAGGTTCACCATATGGTAACCCGCCGTCTCAAAACACGCGGTAACCGTGTAACCGATATCGCTGGTTCCTGAATCCTCCGATGAGGAACGCCAGAACTCAACGATGTCATCGCGCCCTATAAGATCAATGGCCGGGCGATCGAAATAGATCATGGTCGGATCGGTGTAGTGGGCGTTCTCTGCAAGCAGCGAGCTCATCTGCGCCCAGTTCATGCCATCAATGGCGGACAGGTAACGGATCGCGACACTGTCATCCTCGCAGGCCAGCCCGTGCATCGACAGCGAAAGAAACAGGCAAGCAAAAACAGACTTTTTCATGCCCACATTATAGGCGATTATGACGCCTCAACAGCGAGGGGTGAGTCTATGGAAAAACTGACTGAAGGTTACGGCCTGGTGGAAGGCCCAGTCTGGCGAAAAGACGGGCTGCTTTTCAGTGACGCGTCTCACGGCGGAGCGTTTCTGCTTCGGGGAAATGGTGATGTGGACACGGTCTTTGCCCACAGGCGCGGTATGGGCGGCATGGCTGAACATGCCTCCGGCGGCATGATTGTTTCTGGCAGGAACATTTCCTGGAAGTCTGAGCCTGAAGGTGAAACAAAAACCATCTTCGAACCCGACAGCGCAAAAGGCATGATCGGCTTTAATGACATCACCACCGATGCACAAGGACGAATCTATGCTGGTTCATTGGGCTCCGACCCACTCGATGGTACGGAACAGACTCACACAGGCAGCCTGTACATGATCGACCTGGCCGGCACAGCACACGAGGTTGCGACAGATATCCTGCTCACCAATGGCCTCGGTTTTTCTCCGGATGGTCGTACCCTTTATCACTCAGATTCTGCGCGCAGCCACGTGAACTGTTACGAGGTCCAGGCCGATGGTCGGCTTGGAGAGAAACAGGTTTTTGTTACAGCAGAAGGCGGCGCACCGGACGGTCTTGCCGTCACCGAGGATGGCCGTGTCTGGGTGGCGCTTGCCGGTGGCGGCGGCGTGGGTGTTTACCTGCCTGACGGCAGTTTTGATCATCTGATCGAAATACCCCAGCCCATGTGCACCAGTGTCTGTTTCGGTGGCGACGACCTGAAAGACCTCTATATCGTCAGCGGTTCCAACGGCATGGACAGTGATCGCGCCGGGGCCGTGTATCGAACTCGCACAGACGTTGCCGGGTTGCCGATAACCCCGGCCAGGGTGGCGCTTCCCTGATGAAATTCGCCGTGATAGGTACCGGCATGATGGGTTGTGAGCACATCCGCAACCTGGCACACATTCCCGATGTAGAGCTGGTGGCGGTGGCTGACCCGAATGAAAAACCACGCGACTGGGCACTGAAAGCCTGCGGGGATCGATTCCAGCCTGCCGTTTTTGAAGACTACCGGGCACTGAAAGCGCTTAACCTGGATGCGGTCATCATCGCCTCGCCAAACTTCACACACATTGATGTGGTTCGCGATCTCGCTGAGACGCCTTTTCACCTGCTGCTGGAAAAACCGATGTGCACCACACTCGACGATGCCCGGGAAGTGATCGAGATCGATGAGTCAAGGCAGGCAATGATCTGGGTGGCGCTGGAATACCGCTACATGTCTGCGACCACCCACTTCCTGCAGCGATTACCGGAGGTGGGTGACCTGAAGATGTTCTTCATCCGCGAACACCGTGGTCCTTTTCTCAAGAAGGTTGGCAACTGGAACCGGTTCAACCGAAACTCCGGCGGAACCCTGGTTGAAAAATGCTGCCACTTCTTTGACCTGATGAACCTGGTGACCGGTGCCGAACCTGTGACAGCGTTTTCTTCCGGCAGCCAGGATGTGAATCACCTGGATGAGGTTTATGACGGTGAGCGCTCCGACATTCTTGACAATGCATTCACCATCGTTGAGTTCGACAACGGTGTTCGAGCCTGCCTCGACCTCTGCATGTTTGCCGAGGGCAGCCCTAACGAGCAGGAACTCACGGCCACCGGCAGCAGTGGCAAACTTGAGGTGCACATCCCGGACAACCAGCTGAGTTTTTCAACAAGATCGGGGGAACACGAAAGCTACATGGTACCCCACGACCCAGGCATTGAATTCATGGGGCTGCACCACGGTGCCAGTTACCTCGAACAGAAGGCGTTCATCGACGCGATCCGCTCAGGACAACCCCCAGCGGTCACAACCCGTGACGGATTTCGTTCTGTCGCCATGGGTGTCGCGGCGCAGGAGTCCATCGAGCACGGCCAGCCGGTCAGTATTCAGGTCTTCTAGTCAGTCGTCATTTGCCGCACTGGCAATCTCCGCACAGAGTTCACCCATGCGAAGCTCACCTTCCCGGGTCTGCAGGCCGATCTCCATGGCCTTGCGCATATTGGACTGCGCTCCGTGGGTACGAAGTGTCTGCTGGAACAGGTACGCCTCTTCCAGCAATCCGGATTCCCATGGCATTTCCGCGTTGTTGATTGAGGTCTTGCATAGACCAATTGCCTCCGCCGGGAATGAAGCAATCCTTTGTGCCAGCTGGTCGACAAATTGATCCAGTGCTTCCTGGGTATCAAAAATCCGGTTCAGGTAACCCCAGCGCTCTGCAGTTTCTGCATCAATATCATCACTGCCAAGGCAAATCTCCATGGCCCTGCCCCGCCCTACCAGTCTCGGTAGCCGCTGCGTGCCTGTGCCACCAGGCAGGATGCCCAGGGCAACTTCCATCTGGTTGATGACGGTTTTGCCTTTCAGGCCGAAGCGCATGTCACAGGACGACGCAAACTCATTGCCACCTCCGCCGGCTCGTCCGGCCATCTTGACGATCGTCGCCTTGGGCATGGTCCTGACGCGCTCACACATCAGGTGAAAGTCTGAGAGTTCCGGACTTTTTTCCGCCGGTGTATCAGATGGGAACTGCAGAATGGCTTCCACGTCAAAATGAGCAATGAAGAAGTCCGGGTCCGCACTCTGGAATACAACCGCCCTGACGTTCTCGTCAGCTTCAACCTCACTGGTAAACCCCACCAGGTCCATATACAGCTGTAACGTCATGACATTGACGGGAGGATTATTGATGGTCGCGGTCAGTACCGCGCCATCCTGGGATACTTCGAGGGTTTCGTAGTCATAAGCCATGGTAGATCTCCTATCGTCTGAGGGTACTGTGCGGCATCATGACGAGAAGGTAAACTGCAAGTTCGATTGTGCTCCCGGATGCGTCTCGTGCGTTACCTGATCACCCTTCTCCTGCTGCTCCCATCACTCGGATGGGCAGAGCAAAACCTCAGAATCCTGCTGACCAATGATGACGGTTACCAGTCACCCGGCCTGCAAACACTGAGGACCGCACTCATCAATGCCGGGCATGACGTTTTTGTGGTTGCACCGGCAACGCAGCAGAGCGGCGCATCTGCGTCAGTCACTGGCAGTGGTGTTGAAGTTACTGCTTATCCGAACCAGGTCTGGGCTGTTCATGGAAGACCGGCGGATGCAGTCAGAGTGGGCCTGGGCAACATCATGTACAACGATCCACCAGACCTTGTCGTCTCCGGGGCAAACTTCGGCCAGAACACCGGCCGGGATGTGAATATCTCCGGCACAGTTGGCGCAGCGGTAACGGCATTCCACCTCGGCGTACCGGCGATCGCAGTTTCCGTGGAGATCAAACTCGATGAATTAGATCGCGGCTTCCCCAGCACCGTGGGCGCATTCAAAGGCGCGGCGAGCCTGTTGGTGCGGCTGATCAATAACATGCAACTGCAGGACATGACAGCGGTTCTAAATGTGAACTATCCGGCCAGACTGCCTCTCGACGTTCGCGGAGTACGCTGGTCATCGCTATCAAGCCATTCGATTTTTGCCAATCGGTACAACATCAACGCAGAAGGTAAGTACGTACCGGAGTTTCAGGCACCTCACCGAAACGCACGCGCACAGGACGCCGAGTCCCTGGTCGATGGCTTTGTTACGCTGACTTTCCTCGACGGGGACATGTCCGTCACCACACGACGTGGTCAGAAGTACATGGACAAACATCTGCTGGACCGCGCCTATGAGCCTGTCGCAAAACCGGCAAAGAAGGTCGAGGCACCCGTGGCGAAAGAAGATACACCCAGCCCACCACCGAAACCAAGTGTCTTGAACGAACGCAAACCTGTTGAACCGGTGATCCAGCTGCCTGAGACTCGCGCCGAGATTCGCGAAGAACCCGTTAGCACCCGGCAGAATGCTCCTCCACCTGTTGAACAGGTTGAAGAAGAAACCGGTGAGCCGGCTGAAGCGAAAAAGAAACCTGATTCCTGGCTGCGCAGGATGTTTAACCCGGGTAGCTGGGGCAACTGAAGACCAGCACTTCAGTCGAAATGCTCGTATACCTTTTTCGTTCGGTAGTTGGCAATCACGATACCGGCGAGCACCAGCAGCAGGCCAAGCACCAGGGACAGCGTCAACGGCTCTGACAGCACGACAACACCAAGCACGGCGGCGGTCAGGGGGTTCAGTCCAAGGCAGACCGACACCAGTGTTGCCTCGATGTGACCAAGCGCCCAGTTGAAAAGGAATATCGGCACAGCACCACCCAGGGTGCCGATGAACAGCAAGACCCACCAGGTATCTGCCGACGGCATACGGAATTCCAGTGTGCCGGTTGCGAGGGTCACGGTAAACATGGCCAGCCATCCGCACGCCATGAACCAGGCTGTCGCCTGCAGCGGACTATAAATCTGCAGGTACGGCCTTGCCAGCAGGTTAAAGGCCACACCGGAAAAGACCAGCATCGCCCCGATCACCTTGACGGGTGTAATGACTTCCTGGCGAAACTGATACGGCCTAGGTTTCCTAGACACTTCCATTCTTCATAAAGTAACGCTGCTCATAGACCGTTGGCGCTACTCGATTGTTGTGAGTATGACGACGTTTTGGGTTGTAGAACAACTCTATGTATTCGAATATTGCAT
>JADHNI010000026.1 GCA_016779585.1 Pseudomonadales bacterium | reverse complement strand
AATGACGTCTGAGACCACGCCATCGACATAGTCCTCCTGGAAAGCCAGGCCGCTCGACATTCGCAGCAGCTGATCCACGGTAATGTGTTTTCGATCATCGTTCTGCCATTCAGGTACCGGCGCGGGCGCGTAGATATCCAGCTTCCCCTGCCTGGCCAGGATGCCGGCCAGCGCATGTGTCACGCTTTTCGCCATGGACCAGGAATACTGCAGGTAAAAGGCATTGGCACCAGCATCATAGCGCTCGTAAACCAGTTCCCCGTTCTTGATGACCAAGAGTGCATAGGTCACCCCTTGCACGCCCTTGAGATCAAAGATCTCGTCCGTCAGCTGCCGGAATCGATCCGGGTTCGAAGGTCGGGCTTCCCCATGCTGCCAGCCTTCTGTCGGCCAGGCGACCTCCGATAGCTGACCCGGCAATTCACAAAGGGTGTCACTGATGGAATCTGGTTTAATCATAGGCTCACTCACTGATAGATCGTGCAGCATAACGCGGCGCCATGCGCACCCGCCAGAACCGGGCAAAACCAAGCCCGACAATCAGTACCGCCATAAAATACACGCTGGGCAACAATGCAATATCGACCCTGTCCAATACCGTGGTCGCAATCAGGAACGCCACAGCCAGGTTTCGAATGGAACTTTCGATGGCGACCGTTGCACTATCTGCGGGCCCGAGACCCACGAGGCGGCTGAGAAAAAAGCCGGTTGCCAGGGAAACAAAACACAAACCCAGCGCCCAGGGCATCACGGGGCCGACACCGCCTACAAGGTTGTCCCAGTCCTGGATCAGCATAATGAGAAGCACAACATACAGGCTGATTTGCCCCAGGTTCTGGATCTTCCGGATTCTCGGCACAACATATTCCGGAAACTTCGCCCGCCAGGCCATTCCAGCACCAACCGGGATGACCACCATGAAAAGCAGGCTCAGCAGAGTCTGGCCCACAGGCAATGACACCTCACCTGAGAGTTGCGGCAGAAACTGTGCAAACAGCCAGAAGAAAAATGGCACCGTCACAAAAGAGATGAGGCTGGAGACTGCCGTCAGCAGCACAGACAGCGCAATATCCGCGCGGGGCAGCAACACCAGCAGGTTGGAAAAGCCTCCTGACGGACACAAGGCCAGCAGCACAATGCCCAGCAAAATGTAATCTTCAACATTGAGCCCGAAGAAAAGCACGACACCCAGAATGACGCCCACTACCAGGGGAAAGGCAACCGTATGAACCAGGGTTCCAAGCACCGGGATGTGAGGGCGAGCCAACAACACCTTGAAATGCCCGACCGTGAGTTCGATACCGATCGCCAGTGCAAAGAAAAAAATTACGAGTGGGAACAGGTGCTCCTGAACGCTGACCTGGGACAACCAATCCATGCTTACGCTTCCCTCAGCGCCGCATAGGATTGCCGGTAGTGATAACGGACCTGGGCCCTGCTGTATTTGTGATCGATCCCGACCGGGCAGACTTCTCTCGCGAGGCAGCGATCCGCACAGCTGGCCCCTTCACGAAGTCGTTCAGCAGAACATGCATTTAACTGAAACTCATCACCGGTTGCTGCTACCGGACATGCGGCGAGGCAAGGCTTTTCGATACAGGCGCCGCAGGGATCTGCCGCTGGCTCTGGCTGGCTGACCGGCAACGCGGTGTTGGCAACCGCGACGAGCCGATAGGCAAACCAGGTACCCCACACGGGATGAATGCCGATACCCAGCTGCGAGTCGCTTTGCCAGCCGAGCTGCGCACCCAGCTTACGAAGATCAAGCGAGTCGTGTCGCGTTGGATAGAGAATGTCGAATTCCGCGCAGCCTACGCTCGTCATGAAACCTTTAAACAGGCTGATTGATCGCCCATCCAGGGGATCAGAATTATTGGCAACTGATTCATCTGAGAAAGTGCGATCGAAGAAGGTCCGGCCGCCATGGCCAAGCACAATCAGCTGCCGAAAACCCAGGGCACGGGCCGGCAGCGGTACCTGGCACCCGGAGACTTCGATGACTGCCTGCAATACCAGGCCTTCGTCATGCAGTTCCTGATCTAGCGGCAACCGAGGGACTCGTACTCATAGGGATCGTACAGGTCACCCCAGTAAACGTTGCGGTAAGCGCGACATTTCTCCTCGCTTGAGGCGAAGCTGGTATCCGACATGAAATCTGCCTTGACCTCTTCCAGTCTCACAATCTCCTGCGTCATGCGGATGCCACCATCACTTTCAGTATCGAGAAGCATGTTGTGCCCCGAATCCTGTTGTCGCCAGGGCAACCATGGCGTTTCTTCACCGGTCATACCTTTAGCCGGGTTGCCGTTATAAGCGAACGCCGCCCAGTAGGACATCATTGAACCGGAAAGGAGCTCCAGTTCATCCATGGTTGAATCCGGGAAAACCAGCCTTGAGGGTTCAGGGAAGTAACCAAAGATAAACGGAATCTCAAAGACATGCGCAGCACCGAACAGATCCTTGAAATCGATAAATCCAAGATTGCGCCAGTCATCGGCATCAAACCGGTAGGCATAAACATCCTGGTGCAGGCTGACGGCTTCCGCGATGGCATCCACACCCTGCGCTCGCCAGAAGTCAGTCGCGTAACGGGTATCACGATGAAACACATCGACGTCCCTGATCTTCGTGGGGAAGCCACCTGTGGTTTCCACATAGTCAGGCAAAAAGGCCATAAAGAGACGCATTTCGTCCCGGTTTGAACCGATCATCATCGGCACCCTGGAAAAATTGTTCGGGTCAGCAAAAATTTGTGCCGTGGTCATGGCGGGTATGACATAGCCATCACCGAGAATCAGCGGCATCTCGATCATGCCGGCAAAGTCAGCGTCAAAAATGCTGTAGAGTTCAGCGACCGACAGGGACCTGAGCCAGGCGGCAAGCTCTGCCTCATCCATCGAGTCCTGCAGTTCCAGGGCTGTATCCATATCTGCCGCCCTTCCCTGGTCGATTAGCCACTGGCCAACCATTTTCCGGGAACCCCACATATCACGGCCCTGGGAGTTCCATTTCCGGTTCATCGCCTCATCCCGCGAGTACACCCTGAGATCACCGCTCTGAACAATAGCGCGATGAAACAGCCCCCGGGCCAGTGGTGATGCCATCAGGCTGAGAACGTTATAGCCGCCGGCAGACTCGCCGTAGATGGTCACGTTGCCTGGGTCCCCGCCAAATCTCGAAATGTTCTGGTGCACCCAGCCGAGCGCCTGGATCAGGTCCAGCGTGCCGAAGTTCCCGGACGCATCTCCAGGAGTGGGCGCCGTCCCCTCGATGGCCGGGTGCAGGAACCAGCCAAGTGGTCCGAGCCGGTAGTTAACAGACACAACAATGACTTCGTTCTCCGTCGCCATCACTGAGCCATCATAGGCCTTCAGGATTTCGCTGCCGCCACTTCCGATGGTATTGCCACCACCATGAATCCAGACCATAACGGGCAGGCGCTCTTCCCCGGCAGGCACTGTATCGGGGTGATGAGGTGGCGCCCAGACATTCAGGCTGAGGCAGTTTTCTTCACCGACGTAGCCCCTGCCTGTATCACTGTCAGGAACGGCAGGCAGCTGCGGGCACTGGGGGCCATAATCAAGCGTTTCGCGGCGATCTGCCCATGGCACCTTTGGCCGGGGCGCCCGCCAGCGAGCGGCGTCAGCGTAGGGAATGCCCAGCCATGCGTGGGCACCGCCAGGACTCTGGTAACCAATGATCCGCCCTGAAGAAATTGTTCTTGTAGAAGACGGGGATGCCAGCTTCGGTCCTTCATCTTCGGGCGAGAGGTACTGCACGACACCAAACACGGCGCCACCGACAAGCAGGACAATAGCTAGAAGGGAATACAGGAAAAATCTCAGCATGACGAACGGCCCCGTACGGTAGATGCTACCAATGTTATACCACGCAAAGTCAGGAGTTTTAGCCGTTTTGTAAACGCTTCTTTTTTGTAAAGCGTTGGGGAACTGGTTTAGCATCACGTCTCTACAAAAACTTTCTACACACGCCAATCAGAATAAAGAAGAGGGAAACCATGATTATTGTTGTCGCAGCACTTGAGTTCGAAAACCAGGCTGACAGGGATCGCGCCGTTGAAGTAACGGCGGATGTCCAGCTGGCAACCCGGGAAGAAGAAGCCGGTTGTCACGCCTACTGTTTTGCACCTGACCCCTCGGTACCTACCAGGATCCAGGTTTATGAGCTCTGGGAAGACAGCGACAGCCTCGCTGCACATTTCAAGCACCCGAACTACGACAAGATGGTTGAGGTGCTGCAGGGTGCCGGTATCAAGGAAAGCATTAACCAGGCCTACCTGGTTGAACGGGGTGAGCCGGTTTACGGCCCGAACGGGGAACGCAAAGAAGTGTTCTTCGCAGACTGAATCATGTCCATCCTAGACCTGCACGCACACATCATCCTGGAAGAAGGATTCGGCCAGGCCGGCAAGTTCGGTCCTGAACTCTCAAAAGACGAGAACGGCGTTCCCTTCTTCCGGGTCGGTGAATTCCAGATGAAACCAATGGAATATCGCGGCACAGCCTTCATGGAAATGGACCTGCGCGAAGAGCGAATGGCACAGATGGGCATTGATCGACAGCTGCTGTCTCCCAATCCGCTCACCATGTTTCATTTTATTCCTGACAACCTGGCCATCCAGTACTGCCGGATTCATAACGACGCCATGGCAAAACTGGTCAGCAACTATCCCGGGAAGTTTTACGGCGCCGCCTGCCTGCCGATGCAGAACGTGGACGCGGCCATCGAGGAACTGCATCGCGCGGTGAAGGAACTTGGGCTGGTTGCCGCCTACACAGGCACCAACTATCCCTACCCGCTGGACGATCCGCGCCTGGATGATTTCTACCGAGCGCTGGTGGAACTGGACGTACCGCTGTTCCTGCATCCCGCTTCTTCCGGGGGTGACAAGGGTCCCGATGACGAGAGACTGAACCGGTTCAATCTCACGATTCTGCTCGGGTATCCGTACGAGGAGATGGTTGCCTGCGCAACGCTGCTGTTCGGTGGCGTGTTTGAACGCCACCCTGATGTCGACATCTGCATCTCACACGGTGGCGGCGCCCTGCCCTATCTCTATGACCGATTCGTCGGCATGACCCAGTTCGGCACCTGGGTACCGGAATCCATCAAGGAACACGGCCTGCAAACCATGGTCAGGAAAATCTGGTTTGATGCCCACGTTGATGGTGAAACTGCCCACAACCGCCTGCTGGAAGTTGTTGGACAGGATCGCCTGGTTTACGGCACCAACTTTGGCGGATGGGATACACCATCGGCGGCTGACGATTTCGCTGCAAGCCTCACTGCAAACGGAGAAAAACTGCTGCGGCTGGAGCGCTAACAGGAGAACACCATGCACCAGATATTTACCAACGCCACACTGTTTACGGCGACCGACGAAAACACCATCGAAAACGGCGCTGTCTGGGTTGACGGCAACCGGATCCGGTACGCCGGACCCGCGGACGGTATGCCGGAAACACCGACGGATATAGTCCACCAGGATCTCGGCGGCCGGTTTGTCATGCCCGGTATGACCGAAACACACGCGCATCTTTCTTTTGCTGACGCCAGCCCCTTTGCCATCGGCGAGACCCTGGTGGAGGACGCCACGCTGACGGCAGTGCGGAACGCACGACTGATGGTGGCTTCCGGTTTCACCTCCGCCGTAAGTTTCGGATCCACCTACAAAATTGATGTTGCGCTGAGAGCCGCCATCAATGAGAAAAAGATTATCGGCCCGAGGCTGCTTGCCGCAGGCAGGGACCTTGGTGCCACCGCCAGCAACGTTGATTCCGGTGGCGGGCTCAGCCAGATTGCTGACGGACCCTGGGCGCTGCGCAAGGCTGTTCGCGAACAGCGCAAGCTGGGTGTCGATGTGGTCAAGATATTTGTTGATGGCGAAGCCATCAATCCGCAGAACCCACCGGGGGAACTGTCTTTCACCGATGAGGAATGTAACGCGATCGTTGAAGAAGCTCACCGAAGAAAAATGCGTGTCGCCTGCCACGCCCGATCAGCGGCGGCAGTGAAGCAGGCTGTCCGCGCGGGCGTGGACTATGTCGGGCACGCCAACTACCTGGACGATGAAGCGATTGAACTGCTCGTGGAAAAGAAAGACAGCATCTTTGTCGGTCCGGCCATCGCCTGGGAAGTCACTTACCTGGAGAAATGCGAGACGATCGGTGTCTCCCGGGAAACCGTGATCAAGCAGGGATACGAGGCAGAGATCGAGGCGACTGTAGCGACTGTCGAAAAACTGCGCGCCGCGGGCATCCGCCTGGTGGTTGGTGGTGACTATGGTATTTCCATCGCGCCCCACGGAACCTATGCCAAAGATCTCGAGTACTTTGTGAACCTGTTTGGTATGAGCAATGCCGAATCACTGATCTGCGCAACCCGCTGGGGTGGGCAGGCTTACGATCCGAACGGCAGCGTGGGTACTCTCGAAGCAGACACACTGGCTGACCTTGTTATCGTCGACGGCAATCCGCTGGAAGACATCACGGTGCTGCAGGATCATGGCAAGCTGACGGTCATGCACGACGGCGTCCTTTACCAGGACCTGGCAAACCCCAACCCGTACCTCGCAACACCTATCGAATAACAGGAACTCACATGCTGAAAGACATGCCCCGGGAAAGTCGCGACTGGTCTGAACTGAAGCAGGAAATGATCGAGCGTGGTGGCGGCGACGCCAAGTGGCGTGAAGGAAAAACCGCGGTGTACGTATTTAATGCGGGTGAAGACGTGGCGCAGGTGCAGAAAGAAGCCTACACCATGTACATGTCGGAAAACGGGTTGGGGCCACTCGCTTTCCCAAGCCTGAAGCAGATGGAAGACGAGGTGGTCGGTATGGGGTTAAGCCTCCTGCATGGTCCCGTAGATGCTGCTGGAAACATCACCTCCGGCGGTACCGACTCCATCAACATGGCGGTAAAAGCGGCACGTGACCATGCGTTCGCCAACAACAGGATCGAGGGGCAACCCAATATCGTTGCGCCCTATTCCGCCCACCCGGCGTTCGACAAGGCAGCAAAGATGATGAGTCTTGAACTGCGCCGGGTCGCCTGCAGGGATGACCTGCTGGCAGATGTTGCTGCCATGGAAGCTGCCATGGACAACAACACCATCATGCTGGTGGGCTCTGCACCCAGTTTCCCTTACGGCCTGATCGACCCGATTTCGGAACTCGGAGACCTGGCAGAAAAAAGAAACACCTGGCTGCATGTGGATGCCTGTGTGGGCGGCTACATCGCGCCATTTGTGCGCATGAATGGCGCCGATATACCTCCATTTGACTTTGAAATAGCCGGTGTCTGCTCCATGTCGGCTGATCTGCACAAATACGGCTTCTGCGCCAAGGGTGCCTCGACGGTGCTTTTTCGCTCAGAGCAACTCAGGCAGCACATGATTTTTGACTGCGACGACTGGCCTGGCGGCCGGATGATTACGCCGACCCTGGCCGGCACAAGACCCGGCGGCGCCATTTCAGCTGCCTGGGCTGTCATGAATTACCTTGGCATCGAAGGTTATTGTGCGAAGCACAAACAAGTCACCGATGCCCGCGAGGCCATAGAAAACGGGGTGTCGCAGCTTGGGTTCAAGGTTCTGGGTGAACCCCAACTGGGTATCGTCGCCTTCAGCCACCCTGATCTGGACGTTTTCGCCATCTACAAGCAACTCTACAAAAAAGGCTGGTTCACCAGCCTGACCACCGATCCGAAAGCCCTGCACCTCATGCTCTCGCCGTTCCACCTGGAAGTGACCGACATCTACCTGGCCGACCTGAGAGATGCAGTAGAAGCCGTCCGGGGTGGTGATACGGATACCGTGACCGAGGCGCGCTACAGCTAATTGTAAGGTTGCACCCTACATAGCGGGCATGGAAAATAACGCGCTTCAGATGAACCTGGGGTCAGGTTTCGGAAACGAATAACCAGCCTCTTATGCTGAAGCTACAACTCCAAACCAATGAAAGAGGGGGAAACATGAAACCTTTCATGAAGAAGGCGACCGCGCTCGCGGTTCTCGCCGGGCTGGGCTCACCGGCCTATGCTAACTCAGTGATCGAAGAGATCACCGTAACAGCACGACAACAGGCGGAAACACTCCAGGATGTACCAGTCACCATTGCTGCGATGACTGAAGCCGACCTGGACCGCTACAACATTACCAACCTGGTGGACGCTGCCAAGATGGTTCCCAACATGCTGATCGCTCAGGGTGGTTCCGGTAACGGTTCTAACCTGCGGCTGCGCGGTGTTGGTTCCAGCTCAATCTCAGCTGCATTTGACCAGGCGGTTGCTATCAACATCGACGGCGTCGTTGTTAACCGCGGTCGATTCATTCACAACTCTTACCTCGACATGGGTCAGCTGGAAATCCTGAAAGGTCCTCAGTCTCTTTACTTCGGTAAGAGTGCAACGGCTGGTGTGGTTTCCATCACAACCAACGATCCTGGCGACGAGTTCGAATTCCAACTCTCTGCTGGTGTTGAAACCGAACACGAAGGTGTCACCACAGAGTTGATTATCTCTGGTCCGCTTTCCGAGACCCTCGGTGCACGACTGGCTATCGGCCACACTGAAAACGATGAGCTGATCGAAAACTTTGCGTTTGATAACAACCCGCTAGCGGCTACCAACGGTGCAGACGAGTGGTTCGGCGACGAGTCTCTTAACGCTCGAGTGACTCTGGTCTGGGAACCAACCGATAATTTCACTGCGAAGATGAAGTACAACTACTCAGAGTACGACAGCAGCGGCGGCATCATGTGGGGTGAATCACTCTGTCCGGACGGCGCTTCACAGCCGACGGGTATCCCTTCTGCTGGCGCACCTTTCCGCGTATTCCAGGCGGTGGATGACTGTAAGCTCAACGGCAACAACTATCGCCTGTACCTGAACCCAGGTCTGCGCGCCGGTCTGCCACAGGGTTTTGATGACGGTGAGGCTGGTCTGGAACAGGAAACTGAACTGCTTTCCATCCAGGCAGACTGGGACATCAACCCAGAGCTTTCTCTGACGTCTATCACGGCGTGGGTTGATCTCGATCACTGGGAACTGGACGACTACAGTGGCGGTGCAACCGTATTCGGTGGCCTGCACAACAACACCTATGAAGCCTTCTCACAGGAATTCCGTCTTGCCAGTGCTTACGACGGTGCCTGGAACTTCCAGGCAGGCTTCTTCTACCAGGACGTAGAGCAGGTCTTTGATGCGTACCAGTACGCTTTCAACCTTGCGGTCATGCCTAACATCTTCGGCGATCCAACCACTCTCGTTGGTCCTGACCCCATAACTGGCAATGAGTACGACTACAACAAGAAGCACTCTACGGACTCTGAAGTTTACTCAGCGTTCCTGTCTTTGACCTGGGACATTAACGATCGTACTGAACTGACATTTGGTGCTCGTTATACCGAAGAAGAGAAGGAAGGCATTATCGAGATTCCTTACATCCATTTCTTTGCACAGTTCTTCGGATTTACAGCGCCACCGCTGATCGAGGGTCTTGAGTTTGATGACGACAATATCTCTCCGGAAGTTGCTCTGAGCTACGACCTGACTGATGACGTCACCGTCTTCGGTGCCTACAAGGAAGGCTTCAAATCTGGTGGTATCGACAACAGTGCTCTACCAACCGCTTCACTGAATCCTATCGCACCGGGCTTTGACGGCTACGGCTTCCTGATTTACGAATCAGAAGAAGCAGAAGGTGGTGAAGTAGGCTTCAAGGGTAACTTCCTGGACAACAGCATGCGCCTTAACGGTACCGCGTTCTTCTACGAGTACACAGACCTGCAGGTTCAGTTGTTTAACTCTACGAACATCCAGTTCAGCACGTTTAACGCATCATCCATCGAAACCTCCGGTGTTGAGTTTGACATGTTGTGGCAGACAGACATCGATGGCCTGAGTGTACGTGGTGCACTGGCATTCACTAACTCTGAGTACACCGATGACTTCTTCAATGCCAACGGTGAGAACCTGGATGGTGAGGACCTGCGTAACAATGCTGAGGTAACCGGCTTTATCGGTACAACCTACGACTTCGCAGTAGCAGACAACTGGCGCATGAGCGTGTCTGCTGACGCTCGCTACAGCGACGACTATGGTCTGACTGATACGTTGAACCCAATCACCCAGGATAACTTCTGGTTGCTGGATGCATCCGTCAGCCTGTACTCCTCTGACGATCGTCATGAGTTCAGTGTGATTGGACGCAACCTCGCTGATGAGTACTACGGTGTTTCTGGCCAGTCTATCCCTGGTCGAATCGCTGCAGACCCATCTTCTGCGAACAACCTGGATAACGGCATCAACACGCCGCTGGGTCGAACAGTGACATTGCGATATCGCTTTTCGCTCTAACGCGCTAAAGCTGTAAACTTGAGAGGCGGCCCCAGGGCCGCCTTTCTTGTTTCTGGAACACATAAAAACAATAAAAAAGGACAAAAAGATGTCGAATTTCGCCTGGAGCTACGGCGACATACTCGAAGCTGTTGAAAAAATCACACCGGATGACCAGCCCGCATTCATCCACGGAGATCGGGTAATCAACTGGGGAGACTTCAAGCGCCGGACCAATAACCTAGCCACCAACCTGCTGGCCAGCGGCGTCGAACCCGGCGACAAGATCGCCTTCTATATGCGCAACTGCCCGGAGTATCCGGAAGGCATTGCTGCAGGATTCAAGGCAGGCCTCGTTCATGTGAACGTCAACTATCGTTACATCGAACACGAACTGGTTTACCTGATCGACAACTCTGATGCCTCCGTCGTGATCTACCAGTCCGAGTTCCAGCACTACGTCGATGATATCCGCGACCAGTTGCCAAAAGTGAAACACTGGCTGGCTGTAGACAATGGTGGACCTTCCTCCTACGAGGAGATGGCCAATACCGGCGATGGCAGCTCGCCAGGCAGGGAACACAGTCCGGATGACCTGCTGTTTCTTTATACTGGCGGCACCACCGGGATGCCGAAGGGTGTCATGTGGCGACACGATGACCTGTTCCAGGTGCTGGGTGCCGGCGGTAACCCGCGCATAGGTGTACCGCCCTGCGAAGACCTCGACGAGTACATGGAGCGCCTGAAAACGAACCCCAGGGTGGTAAACATGCCCCTGCCCCCTATCATGCACGGCACCGGACTGCTGTCGGCCATTGGCGCCATGGCGGGTGGCGGCACCTGTGTGACACTGCCCTCGCGCAGTTTCGAGCCTGCGCTTGCGCTGGAGGCCATCGACAAACACAAGGTCACCAATACCACTATCGTTGGCGATGCCTTTGCCCGCCCGATGGTGGAAGAACTGGATGCCAATCCCCGCAAATACGACATTTCTTCTCTTGCTGTCATCAACTCATCCGGGGTCATGTGGACCAGGGAAGTAAAAGCGGGGCTTTTGCGTCACAACGAAAACCTGCTGCTGTCTGACGCTTTCTCGTCGTCGGAGGCCATTGGCCTTGGCACCTCGCTCATGACCAAAGACCAGGAAATTGAGGTTGCCAGTTTTACGCTCGGACCGCGGTGCAAGGTGTTTACCGAGGACCTGAAAGAGGTTCAGCCAGGTTCAGGGGAATCCGGCATGGTGGCGGTATGCGGATTTCTGCCGGTTGGCTACTACAAGGACCAGGAGAAAACGGACAAAACCTTCAAGGTCATCGAAGGCGTGCGTTACTCCATTCCCGGTGACTGGGTGCGTGTTGAGGATGACGGCAGTCTCACCCTGCTCGGTCGCGGCAGCAACTGCATCAACACCGCCGGTGAAAAGGTGTATCCGGAAGAAGTAGAAGAGGCGCTCAAGTTCCATGGCGATGTGGCGGATGCACTGGTTGTCGGCGTCAAAGACGAAAAATGGGGCCAGTCCATCACCGCCGTGGTGCAGCTGAATGAAGGTGCTGACTTTGATGAGCTGGCAATGCGTGAGTTTTCCCGAACGCACCTCGCCGCCTACAAAATCCCCAAGCGTATCCTGGTAAAAGACGACCTTGAACGGGCGCCCAACGGCAAGGCAGACTATAAGTCGATCAAGGCTTTTGCCGAGGAAGCACTGGGCATCAGCAGCGAATAGTCACCTAAAGACCAGAGGGGGGAAAATAATGAATGGATCCGGACAGTGCCTCTGCGGCGCCGTAACCTTTGAAGCCAAGGACATAGAATCCCACGTACATGCCTGCCACTGCTCCATGTGTCGCCGCTGGAATGACGGGCCCGCGCTGGCAGCATCGGTGGGGTCGGTGAACTTCTCCGGCGAAGAGAACATCACCAGATACGAGTCGTCAGAATGGGCAGAGCGAGGATTCTGCAATAAGTGTGGCAGCAACCTTTTCTACTTCCTGAAACCAGATCGCTACATCATGTGGGCAGGATTGTTTAGTGATCAGGCATTTGAGCTTGATGGTGAGATTTTCTGCGAAGACAAACCTTCATGGTACAACTTTGCCGGCGATCATCCTCGCCACGACCAAATGCCGGACATGCCGGAAAGCTAAATACTGCTTGCGTTAAAGGTTCATGCCTCCTAAACTGCGCGCGCTGGTCTGGACACCGGCGAGCGTCATGCTGATTTGTTAAGGCTGAGTTGTTACATACCTCACTTGTCCAAGCCCCTCCCGCTTCCCAGCGACCGAGCTCAAATTCTTTATGCCGTGCGGCGCCTCGATGCGCACTCAGGCTGTGAGTCAAAACTCCCAGTATATTTTGTTTTTTTTGCGCACACGCTTTTTCCGAAGCGGAAGGCGTCGCCCCGAGTATTACTATGACATTCAACGAATTGGGGCTGATCAAGCCTCTACTATCTGCCCTTTCCGAACAGGGCTATACCAAACCAACGCTTATCCAGGAAAAAAGTATCAGCAGCATCCTGGACGGCCATGACCTGATGGCAACCGCGCAGACTGGCACCGGCAAAACAGCCGCATTTACATTGCCCATGTTGCAGAGACTCAGCAAGGGAGAACGCCATGGCACAGCACCACGAGCTCTGGTGCTGACCCCGACACGTGAACTGGCCGCACAGGTACAGGAAAGCATCAGAACCTATGGTAAACACCTTAAACTGAGATCTTTTTCAGTATTCGGCGGCGTCAAAATCAATCCCCAGATCAAGGTATTGCGTCAGGGTATCGATATCCTGGTTGCAACACCCGGCAGGCTGCTTGATCTGCACCAGCAGAAAGTCCTGGACATGAACCATATTGAGATACTTGTACTCGACGAAGCAGACCGTATGCTGGACATGGGATTTATTCCCGACATCAAGCGTATCCAGTCGCGCCTGCCACAGGAGAAACAAACGCTGCTGTTCTCTGCAACGTTTTCCGCCGACATCCGAAAGCTTGCGGAAACCATGCTCATCGAACCGATTCAGGTTGATGTTGCTCCGCGAAACTCAACCGCAATCACTGTGAGCCAGAAAGTCATCCCCGTCGATAAAGGACGGAAACTGGAAGCGCTGCGTGAAGTGGTTACACAGAACCAGAACCAGACCCTGGTATTTACCCGCACCAAGCACTGCGCCAACAAGGTGGCAAAGTCGCTCAGCAAGTCGGGCATCGACGCAGAAGCAATTCATGGCAACAAGTCCCAGGCGCATCGGAACCGCGTCCTTAACGGTTTCAAGAACGGCAGGGTCGCTGTACTGGTCGCAACCGACATCGCTTCACGCGGCCTGGATATTGACCAGTTGCCTCGAGTCATCAACTTCGAGCTGCCCCACGTGGCGGAAGACTATGTACACCGAATCGGCAGGACCGGACGCGCAGGACACTCCGGCGAAGCCCTGTCGCTGGTCTGCAGTGAAGAAGCCAAACAGCTTCACGCCATAGAAAAGCTGAGCAACCAGAACATCGAACGCGAAGAACTCAAGGGTCTCGAGCCTAAATCGCCGCTTGCTGAACGCAGGGAAGGGAAACCTCGCCAGGAGAAAAGCGCCAATAGCGCACAAGGCCGTGGTCGTTCTCGACGTGGTGGCAGGAGACGCTCAAACGCAAACCGCAGCAAGGCGGCGTAAGTCAGAAATCGACCGGTTTGCGCGATTTCTTGCGATCACCCTGCTTGCGCTTGTTATCCAGGCGCCTGCGGACTGATGACCTGGTGGGTCGTGTTTTCCTGCGGGTTTTCTGTTCTATCTGAACTGCTTTCAGCAACTGATCAAGCCGCTCGAACGCAGCCAGGCGATTTTTTTCCTGGCTGCGGAAAGCCACTGACTTGATGACGATCACACCCTCCCGGGTGATTCGGGAATCAGTGAGAGTTAACAGTTTCTGTTTGAGGGGATCAGGCAGGCTCGAAGCCCTGATATCGAACCTCAGGTGAACTCCCGTGGACACCTTGTTGACGTTCTGCCCACCAGGACCGCTGGCACGAATAGCCGACCATTCAATCTCAGCCTCAGGAATGTCCTCGACGCTGATCATCAGGCTCGCGACATGAATTTTGCGTTGCTGGTGTTGACCTTGACCAGTTCACCCTGCTCGATGTACTCCGGCACCTGAATCACCAGCCCTGTGGACAGCGTTGCCGGTTTGGTCCTGGCATTTGCTGAGGCGCCCTTGATGCCCGGCGCTGTTTCCGTGATTTCCAGCACCACCGACTGGGGCATCTCGATAGCAATGAGGTTGCCCTCAACAATCAGGGCCGTGATGCCGTCGAGACCATCGGTCAGGTAATCTAGCTGGCCTTCCATCGCATCCGCCGAAAGCATGTACTGGGAATAGTCATCCATGTTCATGAATACATACTGGTCGCCATCCAGGTAGGAATACTGCACCGTAACACGCTCACAATCTGCTTCCGCGAGGAAGTCATCCCCCTTCAGGGACTCATCACGTTTCTGGCCAGAGACAAGATTATCGAACCTCACCTTGTACAGTGTCGAGGCACCACGGGCTGACGGGCTCTTAGCTTCCAGTTGCCTGACAACATGAGGTGCGCCATCGATCTGCACCACATCACCACGTTTTAACTCACTTGCTTTGGGCATACTTCCATCTGCTTCTATAATATGGTCGCTATTGTACTTACCTCTGGTATTGGATCCCATCAGGCATGACTTTTCCGGTTACAGCCAACCTTGATGACAATCTCAAGGTCGACATTCACCTGCACCAGTTTTTCCTGGGCGACAGGGATCGGCATTGCTGGACCTATGTCACGCGAGGCATGTCAGCCTATCACCAGAGGGAAATGGTGCTGTCACTGATTGTCGATGATGACGCCGACACCGGAGACTTCCCGAAGACACCGGTTAAATTGTTTGAACTCCTGGCTGAACGGACCCGGTCCGGCAAGGTGGTGGAATCCGGCGATGCAACACGGCTCGGCCAGAAAGGCATCTTCAACTTCCCCTGCCTGTTTTATGTGCCGGCCATTCAGTTTCCCGAAATCCCCTCGCTGGATGAACACCTCGCCCTTGTCCTTGTGCATGAGGGTGAATATGACTATGCCAGGCACTATGGCCTGACACGATTTCTTTCAAGGCTTGGGAAATTCTGCTCGTCGTTTCCCTACCCCAACTGGAACACAGCAGCACGACCGTCGCTGTTTCCCACGTCATCCAAAGAGCTCAGCATCCTTGCTGATGCCAGTCATGTGATGGCTGAACATTCCCACGTTCACCAGCAGGCCTCGGTGCTGCAACTGCAACTTCAGCAGCAGGATGCAGACGATGTAATCCAGGCGCTGAAAAACCTGGAGAAAGACCAGGTGGCAACCATCAACACCGCGTTTTCACCACGGTGCGATGCCAGTCTTTACTTGCAGGAAGGCCAGGCTGAGCCGGGTGCCTATGCGGCACCTGAAGCCAGCACGGGTTTGATTGGCGGCAGTTTCTTTTCGATCTGCTATGGCGATGCACCGGGCATGGGTATTATCGAAGACGGATTCACCGTCACACTAGGCGAGGTAGAGTTCAAACGTCTCTGTGATGCTGCCGCGCAGCAGTCTGCATTTGAATTCGAGTTTGCCAATGGCTCGCGTTTCATCCTGGATTATCTCGGCCAGTCAGCGCGGATGCGCGCCCGGGACTACGACCCTGTCGCTGTCTGGCGCAACCTGGCGGCGGTTGAACCTCCAGCAAAGCCGCTGGCATCGAACCCGCCAGCTTCCGGGGTGCGCGCCGGCACGCTCGTGAACCTACAGCCGGGTGTCAGTCTCGCCAGCCGGGTGAGTGAAGAAGACCTGCAAGGATTTGTACAGCGGCTGGAACAGTCACTGGACAAGGCCATGAGTGATGAGCGTGAGTCTTTTTCTTTTGATGTGGAGCTCCGGCTGAAACCCGGCGAAGTCAATGCCGCCGTCAGTTCCCAAGATATGGAACTGAATCCCGAGTTCGCGGAGTTTATTCGCGAACTGGCAGAGCTCGAACCAGCCTGTCAGGTTGTATCCGAGGTCAGGGTCAGGATTCCCTTCTCAGTTAACTAGAAAAGCGGTTTCATACGCCGGTCGAGCCACTCCAGCAGAATCCGATTCGTCTCATCCGGTTTTTCCTGCTGGATCCAGTGGCCACAATCCAGGGTATGGGCCTCAAGGTCGTCCACGTAACCCGTCATGTCCATTTCAGGCACGATGTCGTGGGCGCCATAGATCATCAGCGCTGGTTGAATGACTTTCTGCTCAACATCCGCGGTGGTTTCCCAGTTACGGTTGAAGTTTCGGTACCAGTTGCATGGCGCATGAAAACCGCTGTGCTCAAATGCTTTCACAAATACGTCAAGTTCTTCTTCTGACATCATGAGGCGTCCGCCAGACAGTTCACGCTCAGCAAGGTGAATGATAGAAGCACCACCCATACCCTCAGACTCATCAAGCCACTGTTCCGTGCGGTAGAGATTGCGAAGGAACTGGCGCGGATTGGACTCAAATGCCTTAGCCGCCACACCGGGCTGGCGATTGAAGTGAACAATGTAAAACTCCGGTCCCAGCATCTGCTCCCAGAAAGCCACCGGGTCGGCCTGCTCCCTTGGCCTGAAGGGTACAGAGAGGTTAGCCGCACCCACCACTCGCTCGGGATTCAACAGGCAGTGATGCCAGACCAGGATAGCGCCCCAGTCATGCCCCACAAAAATGGCTTTCTCGATGCCCAGTGCATCCAGAAGCGAATTGTAGTCACCGGTCAGATGATGACAGTCGTAAGCTTCGACGGCTTCCGGTTTGCTTGAACGACCGTAACCCCGCTGGTTCGGTGCAATAACGTGGTAACCGGCTTCGGCCAGCGCCGGAATCTGGTGCCGCCAGCTGAATGCATGCTCGGGCCAACCGTGCGCCAATAGGACGGGAATACCACCCTCGCCGGCCTGGAATACCTCCAGCTCAACTTCACCCAGGGAAATCATTTGTCCTTCCGGAAATTCAACCATGTTCAATCCATTCATAAGCATCAGTTTTCGACTGGCATACCCTGAACTTAATATTGGTGCCAATCAACTTGAGAATCGTAACGTAGATACGCAGCAGACTTCTGTCCGTAGCACTGCCTGGAACGAGTGCTGCTTTATATTGACCTCGCCTTCTTGCATATTCACGCAGTCCCGGCGGCAACTTGCGGATTTCACCCAGTGGAATGCTGACCAGGCGTAGACCGGTCAAATCCCAGATGGCATGCATATCCGGACGAAAGTCCTGGTGCGCAAACGCCGTGTCGTAGGCAGTCACCAGTTCGGGCGCAGTGATGTCTCCCGAAATCTTCATCACATAAAGATTGCGGCCTGGTTCAAAGGTGGTGGAAATCAAAGCTCGGCTCGGTCCTGCGGTTCATACTTTAGGACATCGCGGGCGCGCGAAAGGTTCCTGTATCCATGTTTGTTATCAGAGGTGATAAAGAAGCAGTCATAGCGACCATCCATCTCAAGCCCGATTGACAACCTGATAGCCTGGACGACATCCCGCTGGCTGTTCCAGACTAACATCTGCCGGGCATTTTCCGGCCTGTCTGCCTCATTGGCAAAACCGATACGCAGACAGACAACCTCAAGACCGTGATTGTCCGCATAGTGCCTGGCTATCGACTCACCCCAGACCTTGGTCGAGGCATAGATATTCGCAGGGCGCGTCGCCATCTCCTCGGTAATGAGAGGCAAGTCTTCCGGTACCCGGTCGTAATCACCCTGCACCAGGTCACTGTATGGCGGTGTTCGCTCCCAGCCTGCCACCGTGGCGCCGCTGCTGGTAAACACCACGCGTTTTACTCCAGCCTGCACCGCCGCCTCGAAGACGTTTCTGGTAACAATGATGTTGGTATTGAGCAGCGCATCCCAGCCATGGCCATCATGGATAACAGCCGCCAGGTGCACGACGGCATCAATGTCGCTGAACGCCGGCTGGATAGCCTCAAGATCAGATAGGTCCGCCTGTGTCGTTGGAACGCCCGCTACGTCACGCCGATTGAGTGCCGATAACTGGTATTCTTCCTGCATCGCCGCGCGGAACGCCGACCCAATAAGGCCGGACATGCCGGTGACCAGTATGCGTGGTTTAGCCATTTCTGTGGTTAACTATGCGTTTCGTTTCCAACAAAACAGGAGCATCACATGGCTGTAGGTATCGTCGCAACACTAAAGATACAACCCGACAAAACCGGTGAGTTCGAGGAAAACTTCAAGAAGCTGATGGCGATCGTTGCCGAAAAAGAACCCGGCAACAACTGGTATGCCCTGCATCGCTCTCGTGATGAAGAAGCGACCTATGTCGTCATGGAACAGTACGTGGACCAGGCCGCGCTGGATTTGCACGGCAAGTCCGACGAGTTCAAGGCTCAGAGCGCGTTGCTCGGAGAATTCCTGGCTGGCGCACCGACGATCAACATCTACGACGCGGTCTGACGCTTTAACCGTTAAGCAATACCCGGTAATGCTTGCCGGGTATTCCTTACCGGGCAATCCTTATCGGGTAATACGATGTGTCAGGCTCATATAGGCGCGGTTGATGAACCCGGTGTTGTCACCCATTTTCTCGTCATACTCCGCAGTGGGTTTCGCCGCGTAGACGTCCTCAAGAGTCGCGCCTTCATGGATCAATTTGAGCATCCGGTCCCTGATGACAACAAGCATATCAATGTAATCAACCAGGGCCTGGTAGTCGGTAATCGGTCCGTGACCCGGGATGACCACAGTATCCTCGTTGATGCGAGCCAGTGTTTCTGAGCAGAACTTGATCACACCGTCCAGGGTGCCGCCGTTTCCTGCATCAATGAACGGGTAACCTGAGTTGTTGAATACATCACCGAGGTGCACCGCATTGGAGCCCCGGAAATACACCGCAGTGTCGCCGGTGGTGTGCGCCGGACCAAAGTGCCAGAGATCCACCGTCTGGCCGTTCAGGTGAAACTGCATGTCATCATCGAAGGTAATATCCGGCCAGGCACTTTCCGGGTAGGCCTTCTGTTCGTAAGCTGCAATCACAAGGTTAATGACGTGGTCATCTTTCATCATCTCTCGTGAGTTTTCATGGGCGACGAGCCAGGTGCCCTCGGGGCCGAGGACCAGGTTGCCCTCCGCATGGTCGAAGTGCCAGTGGGTGGTGACCGCGAAGTCCACACCCTCTCCGCCCAGATCACCAATCGCTTTCAGGATCTTTGGCATCAACTGCGGAAACTGGTCATCTACAATGAAGACACCATCGTCTCCGACATTGACCGCAATATTGCCCCCAGCCCCGAACAGGACATGCAGGTCGTCCGTTACCTGTTCTGTCTGGATTTCAATGGTATCCATGTCCCAGCCAAAAGCCTGCATCAATGTTGGCAGGTCCATCGGCTCAGGGACTTCCGGTCCACTGTGGGCAAACAAGTGCGCAGAGAAAACCAGGGAACACATCAAGATTAGTTTTTTCATTGTTATTTTTCCTTTCAGTTCAAGGCTGTTTACAAAATCAGCTCAGGGCTGCATACAAAAACGGTAGCGAGACATCCATACGATAGTCGATCGTTGAATGGTTGTCCGGGAATTCTTCATAGCGGTGATCAATACCCAGCAGCTGGAGTTTTTTGGTGAGCTGCCGCGCACCATAGACCAGGTTGTACTGATCCTTGGTGCCGCAATCGATAAAGAGACCCTTGAGCTTCTTCAGGTTGTGCTGTGCGTCGGTGCTATCCACCATATGCACCGGATCCCAGGCAAGCCAGTTCTGCCAACGATCCTCAATAATTTCACAGGTGTCTGTCGTGACGGGCAGGCGAATACCATAAGGTTCATCCGGGTCAGGGTCATAACTCGCCGCCATGGCGAGAATCATCAGGTTATGAAAGTCGCCGCCCATCACTTTTCGACCCGCATGGACTTTCTCAACAAAGGCCCTGATGTTGAAATCGTAGGTCGACAAGGTCCGAAGTACACCCGGGAAATCCGGGCGATAGCAGATCTCAAAGTCCATATCACCGGAATGACAGGCGATGGCATCCCAGGTATCCGCGCGGCGCATGCCGTGAACGATGGCGCCATAACCACCGGACGACTTACCGAAGATCGCCCTGCTGTCCGGTCGAACACGGAACTCTTCCTCAAGCGCGGGGACCATCTCTTCACAGAGGAAGTCTTCCCAGTTACCCATGGCGCTGGAATTCACATACTGGTTGCCACCCAGGGAGGTAAAACAATCAGGGAAGGCGACCATAACCGGCCCCATTTTGCCTTCAGCAACAAGTCGATCGATTTGCTGGGGCACGTTTTCCTGGAATGCGCTCCAGCCAATGTGCTTGAAACCGCTACCCGTGAAACCCACGATATCCACAAACAGGGGATAGTCCTCCGTGCCATCGTCATACCCTTCCGGCAGGTATACAGCGACACTGCGTTCGACCGGGTCACCAAGGACATTGTTTTTCAGGGCATCGGATGACACCTGGATGGTTTCAATACGACCGCGAGGTCGCGTGAAAGGATGTTGGGGCAAGGGTGCAGTCTCGAATCAGAAGTGAGTGCAGAGCATAGCATCATCGATTCCCGCAAAAAAAAGCCCGGAGGTGTTCCGGGCTGTCCCCTCTGGAGAGGGAAAGTAGGCTCTGTTGTTATTTACACAACCCTGTTTACGCGACAAGACGTCGAACGCCGAGGAAGAGTTTACGCATGCCAATCGCTGCGCTCTCAACAGTCATCAGGCAGGCTACCTGGAAACGCTGCAGCATGCCGGTGGTATCCAGTTGATCCATGCGCTGCTGGAAACCACGAAGAGTCGGATGCTCATCTGCCATCTGTTTGACGCGTGTTGATCCACGGCTCAGTAAATAGAGTGCGCCGGCAAGGAATAACACCCCAGGCAAAATAGGAATCATCAGTCCAACTACACCCAGCAGCAGGAACACGATGCCGAGCACCAGGTAGACGAGTTTCAGGGGTCCGTTCATTTTGTACTCACAGCAAATTCATTTACCAGGTACAAAGCAGTTAGCGTGCCAGTTTAGAAAATTCGGGTTAAGCCACTGTATCTATTGGGTTTTCGCCATATCAGCCAAGCATCAGATCAGCCCGACCGCACACCCACTTGGGAAATCTGGCTAACAGGTGGTTAAAACCACCAACCCCGGGGACAGTTTACTTCAGCCAGGAATTGGGGACAGTTTACTTCAGCTGACGAAGTAAACTGTCCCCAATGTTTTAGTGATGTTTTAGGCGTCGAAGGAGGCGAAATTCTTGCCTTCAGCCACGAGCTTCTTCAACAGTTCTGCGGGCTTCCAGACGTCATCGCCGGTTTCCTCGTAGAAGCGCTCGATATCTGCAAGCACATTTTCGAGGCCCTGGGTGTCAGCAAACCACATGGGCCCTCCCACGTAAGTGGGAAAGCCGTAGCCATTGACGTACACGGTGTCGATATCGCCCGCGCGCAGTGCGTGACCTTCTTCCAGCAGCCTGGCACCGATGTTGGCCAACGGATACATGCAGCGCTTGAGGATTTCCTCGTCCGTGAAGTCTTTCTGCGGATAGCCCAGCTCTTCAGCCACGCGCTTGATCACTTCATCCGCCTCGGGATCTGGCAGTGGTGTGCGATCACCCTCTTCATACCGGTAATAACCTTTTCCGTTTTTCTGGCCGTAGCGCCCCAGTTCACAGAGTTCGTCCGGGATTCGCGCCGTGACCTCGTTGGACCCACCCATCATCTTGCGGGCACGCCAGCCGAGATCCAGGCCAACCATGTCATTCATGGTGAACGGCCCCATGGCGAGACCGAAGTCGTATATCACCTTGTCCACCTGCGCCGGTGTGGCTCCTTCCAGGATCATCATGGCAGCCTGGCGGGTGTAGCCACCGAGCATCCTGTTGCCAATAAAGCCCGGGCAGTTACCGGCCATGACAGAAACTTTACCAAGTCGCTTACCCAGCGCCATTGCGGTACCGAGCGTGACTGGTGAAGACTCCTTGCCCTTTACCACTTCCAGCAGCCGCATAACATTAGCCGGACTGAAGAAGTGCATGCCACAAACAAACTCAGGACGCGAGGTAGAGGCCGCAATCGCATCGACATCCAGGCCGGACGTATTAGTGGCGAGCAGTGCCCCGTCCTTCATGACCTTATCAAGGCGTTCAAAGATTTCTTTCTTAAGGTCCAGATTTTCATAAACCGCTTCAACAACCACATCACCATCACCCAGGTCATCAAAGTTCTCTGTCGGCATAATCAGGGACATGCGCTTGTCCATGTCTTCCTGACTCAGGCGACCCTTGGATACGGTTCGCGCATAGTTGCCCTCGATAACCTTGACACCTCGAGCGAGGTTTTCCGGGTCATTGTCATGGATGCGCACCGGAATACCTGCGTTGGCAAAACACATGGCGATACCACCACCCATGGTGCCTGCACCAATAACAGACGCCTTGTTGATTTCCATGAGCGGAACATCACGATCAAGCCCGGGAATTTTGTTCGCCGCCCTTTCCGCAAAGAAGATATGAATCAGGGCCTCACGCTGCGGATGCTTCAGACATTCAGCAAAGCGTTCCGCTTCCACCTTCATACCCGCATCAAAACTCTCAGCGTTTACCGCCGCCTCGATACAGGCCAGTATCTGCGCCGGTGCGAACTGGCCACGATGTGTCTTATTGAGGTTGGCCGCGAACTGCTCAAACAGGGCTGTATTGCCTCGATCACCGGCAATCTTGTCTTCCAGGTCACGAATCTTGCGTGTCGACGCACCCGCCTCAATAATCTCGTTGGCGTATGCTGTCGCATCCTCGATCAGGTCACCACTTGCCACCCGATCCACGATACCCATGGCGAGGGCTTCCGGCGCCATGATCGGATCACCGGAGATGATTGCCTTCACGGCAGCTTCCGCGCCAACCAACCGAGGCAATCTCTGGGTGCCGCCAGCACCCGGCAGCAGACCCAGCTTCACTTCCGGCAGCCCTACAGGCGCCGTTGGTGCGGCGATCCTGTAATCGCAACAAAGTGCGACCTCAAGGCCACCGCCAAACGCAGTACCATTGATAGCCGCAATTATAGGTTTGGTGCTGTTTTCCATCTTGTCGAGCGCTTCATTCAACCCAACCCCTTCTGTGACTGCTGCACCAAATTCACTGATATCCGCCCCGGCGATAAAAGCACGGTTCAGGCCGACCAGGATAATGGCCTGAATAGCATCGTCTTCCAGTGCTTTTGTGACACCGTCATAGAGCCCCTGGCGAACACCTGAGGACAGTGGGTTGACCGGAGGGTTATCAACGCTCATCAGCGCGATATTGCCCCGGGTTTCGTAATGAACAGTGCCTTTCATGGATTACTCCCGATTTTTTTACGCATAAAAACAGCTGCGCAGTATAGCCCAGACAATTGTGACTTTGTTCACGTCTGGAAAGCTGCATTTTGGCACTATCTAACGTCCGGCGACCCTGAAAATCTGATGTGACGACGAATAAACCTGCTCTGGCCCCGCCAGAAAAGATCGTTCCAGCCCTGGTTCATCACTACACCCCTGATGAACCCGGCCCGAATGTTACTGACTCCGCGCGACTGAAGACCCTGTTGGAGAAACTGCCTTCGCTATCGAACGAGGACACCGTTGATACGATCGCGGCTTTGCTGAAACGCTACGAGCCGGGTTCTTCTTTCTCTCGTGAGGATATAGCGGTCATTGCCTTTGTCGACGATGCTGTTACCAGCTACCTCAAGCAAACCGACCTGGATTTCAGGATCGAGCCCTTTGTACGCGGTATTGCGCCACGCATTGCCGCCCTCGCCTTCGAATCCGACATTCATGCAGTCACCAAACCGCACAAGCTGTTCGACCTGGTGGACCTGATCGTTCGCGAATGTATCGGCTGGAGTGAGGATCTTGGCATCCTGGGTGAACAATTCATTGAGAAGATCTCTCCAGTGATTACCGGACATGCCAGCGGTCGACTGACAACTGACCAGTGCATGGAAGACCTGCAGAAGGTTTTCAAAAAGGAAGAGCCCATCTTCGAAAAACTGGAACAGCGACTAATCGATCGCGAACTCAAGGTGCTTGGCGGAAAAAAGGGCAAGTACCACGCCGCGGAATTTCTGAACAGGGAAATGACAGGCAACCAGATGCCGCTGTTCGTCATCTTCATGTTCCAGGGCGCCTGGTACGACTTCATGCAGATGATCTTTGTCGCTTACGGTGAGAAGTCCAAGGAATGGGAAAACGTCAAGAAACTGACAGAAGCCATGATCTGGACCCTGCAGCCGGGAAAAGACAAGGAGAAGCGGTTGCAGATGATCGGCAACCTGCCGAAGCAGATACGCACCTTCTGCGAAAACATGAAGTTTGAAACGGGGTTCGTGGTCGAATCACTGGCGGACCTGGAAGCCGAGTGGGATGCCATCAAGGGTAATGACCCGTCCGATCCATGTGATTTCGAACCGATTGATGTTGATGAAAATATGGCAGCTTCCATGCAGGAAGCTACCCGGGATGCCGTAGCGAAAATCAGGGACGTCGAACTTGGCAGCTGGTACCTGTACGACGACCCAACAGAACCAGACGAAAAAGTAGCACGGATCAAGCTGATCCTGAACTGGCAGGAAACCGAACAGCTGTTGCTGACCAATCATAAGCGTCGCAAGGTTGTTCACCTGTCCTACGGTGAAATGGTGAACCACATCGGGTCAGGCATCATGAAAGAGCTGATCCCCGCAAAATCTTCTGCAGAAGTATTCCTGTCACACATGTTCGAAGTATTGCGCTCGGTCAGCACTCAGAACAAAAAAGAAAAGCAGATCGAGGTGCGCGAGGAGCGGCGGGCGATTTCCGAAGAATACAACCAGGAACGAAAAGAGGACCTGGAAAGACAGCTGGCGCTGTCACAGGAACAGGCCGAGAAGAAGAAGCGTGCCATGGTGCTCATGCACAAGGCCGAAAAGAAAATGGAAGCCGCAGAATCTACCGTCACTGCATTGAAGCAGGACGCCTGGGTGAAACTGCCGATCATGGAAGGCACACTCACCCCCTGCAAACTGGTCGCAATTATCCCCGCTAATAAGACCTATATTTTTGCCAATCGAGCAGGTCTCAAGGTTGCCGAATACACAGCAAGCCAGCTGGCGCATATGATCGTGACAGAGAACAGCGAGATCCTGGACACCGGCGCCGAGTTCGAAAGCGCTCTTGCAACCGTTGTAAGCGGACTGCGCGAAGACAAGAACAAGAGTTATGATGAATTAACGGGTAGCAAAGAGTAAAAGGTCTGGTCGTGATCAGCGATAACATCAATCTTGACAAGCTACTCTCCGATATCGACCAGCAGATCGAGATACTGATGGCCATTGCCGGTGACAGTGCGGTATTGATCGAACAGCTGCGGATCCTGTCAGAAGCGCGCGACATGCTGCTCTCGCAGGAGATGGAACTACACCGGCTGGCCGAACTGATTGACCCGGAAATGCTTGAAGATCACTCAACCCTGGCAGAGAGAAACCAGGGAAATTCAGGGTTCGACTGAGACGGGGTTACCCACGTTAAACACACCTTCGTCGTAGGTCACCCCGGCGACACGTTCCACGTCCGGCGGAAAACAGGCTCGTTTCCTTTCAAAGTATTGCTCACGACAATCACCTTCCACCATTTTGTTGTAGGTGGCGTAGAGGGCACGTCGGGCAACGCTGCTGCCATTTATGCCGCTTCGATGCGGCAGGTAGGAATCGAACAGGACCAGGTCTCCCGGGGACGTTTCAACGGGTACCCACTGCATTGCCTCGACGGTTCCTGAGGTAATAGTCAGATCATCGTTCAGCGGCAGAAGCGAAACAAGCTTGCCTGTCTCGGCAATCTCCAGGCAGCCATTGTCGATCGTGGTCTCATCAATACTGAGCATCATGGTGACGTGGTACTCCTGCCCGAAACTGGTAAAAGCAGGTGCATCCTGGTGTGGTGCGAAGCCCTGCCCGCCTGGCAGTTTAAAATTAATTTTTTCCTTGAACAGCACCGCTTCTGTACCCATCAATTGCGAGAGGAGCCTCAGGGTCGAGGCGCCACGGGTAAGACGATCAAACAGGGATTGGTACTGCAGGAAATTTTCAATCCTGCAGAGCATTCGATCGCCCCCGGTTCACACCAGTGACCGATATCATGTAGCAGCGCTGCGAGAACAAGAGGTTCATCTGCACCGGATAACACGGCCAGTGCCGCTGTCTGCAGGCTGTGCTCGAGCTGGCTGACGGGTTCACCAATATAGTCAGCCTGTGATCGCAGCTTAAATTATTCCAGCAGTTGGCTTATGGCCGTATTCGTCTTCATAAACTTGTGGTTTCATAGGCTGTTCCAAAAGACACAGACCAGCAGAACGCAGAAATGACAGACACCATCCAGGTTGCAGACAGGCAATATACCATCTTCCCTTTCGACGGGCTGGATGCTGCGGGCGTCAAGCGACTTCCCTTCGCACTGAAAATCCTGCTGGAAAACCTGCTGCGCCACCGTGGCCAGATACATGTCCAGGAATCGGATATCGAAGCGCTCGTCAACTGGGACAGCAAAGCCGAACCGGATACCGAGATCGCTTTTGTACCGTCACGGGTACTGCTGCAGGATTTTACCGGCGTGCCCGCCATTGTGGATCTAGCCGCCATGCGGGATGCCATGGCAGACCTGGGCGGCGACGTGTCAAAAATCAACCCGCAGGTGCCTGTGGAACTGGTGATTGACCACAGTGTCATGGTCGATGTCTACGGCACTGAGGATGCCCTGGAACAGAACACCGCCATAGAAATAGAGCGGAACATTGAACGCTATCGATTCCTGCGCTGGGGCCAGGAAGCATTCGACAACTTCAAGGTAGTGCCTCCCGGCACTGGCATTGTGCATCAGGTTAACCTGGAGTTTCTTGCTCGTGGCGTCATGGTAAATGACCAGGGCCAGGCATATCCCGACACCCTCGTAGGCACTGACTCCCATACGACCATGATTAATGGTCTCGGTGTACTCGGTTGGGGTGTTGGCGGGATCGAGGCAGAGGCCGCCATGCTCGGCCAGCCTATCAGCATGCTGATTCCACAGGTCGTCGGTTTTGAGCTGACCGGTGCAATGACTGAAGGCACTACTGCGACCGACCTGGTGCTTGTGGTGACACAAATGTTGCGTGAGCACGGCGTTGTCGGGAAATTCGTCGAATTCTTCGGAGACGGCCTTGAATCGCTGACACTCTCTGATCGTGCCACGATCGCCAACATGGCACCTGAGTATGGCGCCACCTGCGGTATCTTTCCGGTGGACCAGAAGACGCTCGACTACATGCGATTGACCGGTCGTTCCGAGGAGCAGATCACACTGAACGAAACCTACATGAAAGCCATGGGGATATGGCACGACCCCACTGCACCCAAGGCAGACTATTCTTCTGAACTGAAACTGGACCTCGGGGATGTAGCCGCGTGTATCTCAGGACCCGAACGTCCCCAGGACCGGATAGAACTGGTCGACGCGAAGGCCAGCTTCGAAAAAACGCTGCAGGAATTCCGCGACCTGCGCCTGGTGCAATCGAAACCGGATATCGACGGGCCCACGGTAGACGAACTGGAAGATGGCGCCGTGGTAATCGCAGCGATCACCAGCTGTACCAATACCTCGAACCCGGCAGTTCTGGTTGCAGCCGGCCTGGTGGCCAGGAAAGCAAGGGAACGGGGACTAAACACCAAACCCTGGGTAAAGACCAGTCTCGCACCCGGCTCAAAAGCGGTGACGGATTACCTCGACAAGGCAGGGCTACTGGATGACCTTGAATCTATGGGTTTCTACCTGATCGGATATGGCTGCACCACCTGTATAGGCAACTCCGGCCCCCTTGCCCCCGAGATTGAGAACACCATCGAGGCAGAAGATCTGATGGTCACCTCGGTACTCTCCGGCAACAGGAATTTCGAGGGTCGCATCCACTCCCTGGTTCGCGCCAACTACCTGGCATCTCCACCCCTGGTAGTGGCTTATGCACTCGCCGGCAATATGCGCCTTGATATCACCAGCGAAGCTATCGGCCAGGACCAGGACGGTAACGAGGTCTTCCTCAAAGATCTCTGGCCAACCACCGACGAAATCGAATCAGTGATTGGTGAGTTTGTAACGCCGCAGCTCTTCCGCGAGAAATACTCGGACGTTTACAACGGCAATGTGATTTGGAATGAACTGGAAGTCACCACCGAAAAACGTTTTGACTGGCCGGTATCTACCTACGTAAAAAAACCCAGCTTCTTTGAAGGACTGACCAGGGAGGTCATAGATCCCGAGCCCGTTACCAACGCCCGCTGCCTGATCCGCGTTGGCGACAGCATCACCACCGACCACATTTCACCGGCAGGAAGCATCGAGGAAGACAGCCCCGCGGGTGAATACCTGCAGGAACACCAGGTCACCCCGAAGGATTTCAATTCCTATGGTTCAAGGCGTGGTAACCATGAGGTCATGATGCGTGGCACCTTTGCCAACGTTCGCCTGAAAAACCTGCAGGCTCCCGGCACCGAAGGCAGCTGGACCACCCACTTCCCCAGCGGCGAGCAGATGAGTGTGTTCGCGGCAGCGGAAAAATATCGCGCGCAGGGTGTTCCACTGATTGTGCTGGCAGGCGCGGAGTACGGCACTGGATCTTCCCGGGACTGGGCAGCAAAAGGTCCTTCCCTGCTTGGGGTCACGGCCGTCATCGCCAAGGGGTTCGAGCGAATTCACCGATCCAACCTGATTGGGATGGGCATCCTGCCGCTGCAGTTCAAGCCGGGAGAAGGCGCAGACGAATTGTGCCTGGATGGTACCGAAAGATTCTCCATTGCCCCGGTTTCCAATGGCCAGAAAGACGTCAACGTGATCGCGAAACACGACAACGGCCAGGAAACCTCATTCACGACAGACATTCGCATCGATACGCCAAACGAGTTTCTCTATTACCAGAACGGCGGCATTTTGCATTATGTGCTGCGTAACCTTTCAAGTTGAAACCGTCGATCTAAAACCTCAGAACCGAGCAAAACCATGAATAAGAGCACCATCGACAGCTTCCTCGAATCCCGGGATGTCCCGGGTGTGGTTGGCCTGGTCACTTCTGAAAGTAAAACTCTTTATCACAGTGCGGCGGGCGTAGCACCTGACGCCACTTTCGCCGTCATGTCGATGACAAAACCTATCACCAGCTTCGCCATCATGATGCTGCAGGAACAGGGAAGGCTCAGCATCGACGAACCCGCCTGCAAGTACCTGGAAAAGTTCCGGGCGCAGAAAGTTGTTTCCAACGTCAACAACCTTGCGCATACCTATGACGAAATACCCCAGGACCATGACTTTACGATCCGGGAACTTCTGGCACACACGGCCGGGTTCGGTTACAAGTTTTGCAACGACACCCTCTTTGCCTTCAATCCGAAGAGCGAGTTGGCATTCCCACTGTTACATCAGCCAGGTAGCCGATGGACCTACGGTGTCTCCACACTACTGCTCGGCAACATCGTTGAAGCAGTCACGGGCAAAGCGCTGGGCAACGCGCTGGAACAACTGGTGTTTACACCACTCGACATGACAGAAACGTCATTTCAGGTACGGGACAACCAGGTGCCACCCTACCGATGGGAAGGAGATCGCTGGCAGGCGCAATCACCGTTTCCGGAAATGCCCTATGGCGACGGAGGGCTGATTTCCACCGCGGAAGACTATGCAAAATTCCTGCGCTGCCTGCTGAATCGAGGCGCTCCCCTTCTGGGTGAAGGGTCATTCAGAGAAATGACCAGTAACCAGATTGGCGACCTGTTCGTTGAGATACAGCCAGCAGCTAACCCGGGTTTCACTCTCCCGTTTCCCCGGGGGGGAGGTGTTGATAAGTGGGGGCTGGGATTCCAGATTCACATGGATCCAAAACCCGGCATGCGCTCCCCCGGCAGTCTCAGCTGGTGCGGGCTGCTGAACACCTACTTCTGGGTAGATCCGGTCAAAAACATTGCTGGCATCGTCATGATGCAGCTGCTGCCCCTGTACGAACCGCGGTGCCTTGAGACCCTGGATGGATTCGAGAAGCTGGTCTACCAGGACTGATCACCAGCAGTTGCGCTCGATCAATATCCAGGACCGGATTTCGTGTATGATGCTGACCTGATCGATTCCAACTCAGGCGAAACAGCTTGCCTATCCGCTTTAAAATGATTTATCCCGCCCTGCGCTGGCTGCTGGTCATCGCACTGGTGGCGCCGTCACTGGTGCCGGCGGGCTATATGCTGCAGCGGAACGAGCAGACCAATGCCGTTGAGATGACCTTTTGCCACGGCGTGAGTCGCCAGGCAAATCCGCTCGAAACAGCCAGCCACTCGAGCAACCCGCTCGAACAACACGATGATCAGGAGCAATCCGGCGACCACGATACCAGCCTGGAAATCTGTCCTTTCGCTGTTGCTGGCGCTGCAGTCCTGGAAACACCCGCGAGCCTTGTATCAACCAACCCTGGTCACACCTACGCAGCAGAACCACTGCTGACCCGCGCCGACTCCCTGGCTCCCGGGCAGCTCAACGCGCGCGGCCCACCACTCACATCCTGAAACCAGATCAACACGCTTAATCCTGCTCTTTTTGGTGGGATGGGCTTTCGTGGGGCCTTTGCCCTTCGCCAATCTTTCAGGATAAACAATGAAACTCCGATTTTTGAACCTCGGCCTGTTGCTGGCAACAACTGGCATCATGACACCTGGTCTCGCCGCGAAGCCGGAGGGACTTTACAGCGAAACCATCACGGTCACCGCACGCCGCGACCGACATGATGACATACGCATTGAAGACTCAATTCCCAACATGGCCGATACAGCCGGCCTGGTAGCACGCCTGCCGGGTGCTGCGCTTGTCGGCAATGGCAGCCTGTCCGGACAGGTACAGTACCGCGGCGCCTATGGCTATCGCGTGGGTACACGCATCAACGGGCAGTCTTTCCGTTCCGGTGGCCCGAACCTTATGGACCCACCCATGCACTATGCCCCGCCGACCCTGGTGGAAACGATCAAGGTCAGTCGCGGCACATCATCGCTCTCTTTCGGCCCGTCCATGTCTGCTGGTGTCGATGCACGCCTGAAACAGGTGGAGTTTTCCGAAAGCTCAACCCTGGAAAGTCGCTTCGACCTGACATTGATTGGCCGCACAGCTGACAACAGCCATGCAGCCGGATTGATGGGCGGCGTCGCCAGCGACTCACTGAAAGCTTACGGCTACTATTCTGATGAAGAAGGCTCTGATCTGGATTACCCGGATGGAAACATCGAAAACACCTTCCACGACCGCCGGGTCTATGGTGCAGGTATCGGATTCAAGTCAGGAAACAGCAGCTGGGAACTCGAACTTCGAAGGCAGGACACAGGCCCAACCGGCAACCCACCTTTTGCCATGGACATCGATTTTGTCGAAACGGATTTCGCCAGACTGAAATATGAAACGCTTCTGTCAACAACTCACATGACCGCATCACTGGGCTACTCCGATGTGGCTCACGGTATGAACAATTTTGATCACCGGCAGCCTCCGGCTTCCATGATGCGTTTCCGGGAAAATAACACTGCCGCCGAGAACCTGAATTTTGCACTGGGATTCGTGACCCCATTTGACAACGGTGACCTCGAATATGGTCTCGATATCGAGGAAGGTGAGCACACCGCCCGCATCACAAATCCGAACAATGCCGGTTTCATGGTGACCCAGGTCCCCGATGTCGAACAGGAAAGGGCGGGAGTGTACCTCAACTGGCGCGGAACACTCACCGTGGGCGGTTATGAAGCCGGCGTACGGGTTGATCGATACAGTGACACCTCAGGCATGGCGGAACTCGGCCCCGCGTTGCCCATGGGGCCGCGAATGCTGGCAAACGCATTTAACAATGCGGATCGCGACTGGGATGACGTTGCTGTCGATCTGCTGCTGCGCTACTGGCGACCAACCGATGCAGGCACCTGGCGATTCAGCCTGGCGAGAAAGAATCGTGCACCCACCTATCTCGAACGATACGCCTGGTTACCCACAGCGGCTTCTGCCGGTCTCGCTGACGGCAACAACTATGTCGGCAATCTCGAGCTGGAGGTGGAAACTGCCTGGATCCTGGAAGCTGGAATTGATCTCGCTGGTGGTCACTGGTGGGCGCGCCCGACACTCTTCTTTCACCAGGTGGATGATTACATCCAGGGTGTGCCATACGACGATACACCGGGCACCGTGGATTCACCGGTGGAAATGGTTTCCATGATGAATGGCGATACTACCCCGCTGCGTTTCGACAATGTGGATGCCCGCATGTACGGTCTCGATGCTGACTATGGCTGGCAGCTGGGAGAAAGCTGGCGGCTCGAGGGTGTGCTGTCTATTGTTCGTGGTGAGCGACGTGACATCAGCGATAACCTGTATCGTATCTCCCCTGACAGGCTGACCCTGGGTCTTGTCTATGACCGCACAAACTGGTCGGTTCGCCTGGAAGGTGAAGGGCTTCGGCACCAGTCAAATGTGTCTGACACCAACAGCGAACAGGAAACTTCCGGTTATGGCCTGGTGAACTTGTCTGCCAGTTGGCAGGCGACTGACGATATCAAGGTATCCGGCGTTATCGACAACCTGTTTGACCGGGAATACCAGCAGCACCTCGCCGGTTACAATCGCGTCATGGGCTCTGATGTCCCAGTCGGTGACAGGCTTCCCGGTGTGGGTCGAAACCTGTACGTGCGGTTTTCATACCACCGGTAACCTACTTCAGGTGTTCTACCCAGAATCTCGTGCCGCCTGCCACACCCACCGGCATTAGCACGAGATTCACCACGGGCACAGTTAACAGCAGGTAGGCAGGAAGACCGAACATCACGGCATCCAATCGGCAGTCACGCAGCCGGTCTTTCAGTTCGCCAAAGGACAGGTCGTTGCTGTCTGCCCCGTAGTCTGCGTACTGGATCGCCATCATCCAGGCACCAAAGAGCACCCACAGGAACGGTGAAATGGTATTTACCACGGGGATAAGCGTCAGGATCACCAGGAGCAACAGGCGCGGTATCACGTACAACAGCTTCATGACTTCCCGTGCCACCGTTCGCGGCAGCACCATCCAGAGGGAAACATTGGATACCGGTGGCGAACCGGTCAGGCGCTCTTCCACTTTTATGGAGAGCAGCGCATTAAAAGGTGATGCAATAATGTTGGCTATAAAGGTGAACAGGAACAACACCAGAACGAGCACAACCAGTAACGCAATAATCCAGACCAGCCAGTAAAGCGCTGACATCCAGTCAGGGAACCAGCCCATGATCAGGTCAATCCAGCTGTTGAAATACTGGTAGCTGAAACCGGCAAGCAGCAGCAACACAGCTGTGTTGATGAGCATCGGCACAATGAAGTAGCGACGCAGGCCCGGTTGGCGAATCAGCGAGAAGCCATTAAGGAAACAATCAAGGCCGGTCATCTGATGGTCAGGTAATAATCCCGAACGGGCAGGCTGCGAATGCGGCGACCCGTTATCTTGTGAAGTGCATTACAGACAGCAGGTGCAATCACCGCGGTAGCGGGTTCACCAAGGCCACCCCAGTGTTCACCGCCAGACAATTCCCAGTGGATCTCAACTTCAGGTGTCTCATCCATGCGCAGAACTTCGTAGGTATCCAGGTTGTCTTCCAGGATGCGACCCGCCTCTACCGTCAGCTTGCCGTACAGCGCTGCCGACAAACCGTAAAGAAGACCACCTTCTACCTGCTCTTCCGCTGTCAGCGGATTCGCGACATTACCGCAGTCCACCACAGCCGTAATCTTGTCGACCTGCATACCACCATCCGCAAGCACGGTGACCTCCGTTACTACACCGACCAGGGTGCCGTAGCTCTTGTGCATAGCCATGCCAACCGCTGTGCGGTTGGATGCCCTTCTTTTCCGGTACTGTGACTTACGTTCCAGCAGGTCCAGTACCCGCAGGTAATCGGGTTTGTCTCTCAAAAGAAACTTTCGATAGTCCATGGGATCCTGTTCCGCCGCCGCAGCCAGTTCATCCACAAAACATTCCATCGCAAACGCGTTGATCGAATGGCCACCGGAACGCCACCACCAGCTCTTCAGGTGTGTGTTCTTGCGTGTATGGGAAAAACTGTAGGCGGGAAAGTCATAGGGATGATCAATCAGGCCCTGCACCGATGCCTCATCAATACCGCTGGCATTTCGGTCCTGGTCATAAGCGATGGAATGCGTGACCGAATGGTTCGTAATCACGGTCATGTTTTTCTCGACATCAAAACCTGCCTTGAAACGCATGGCCGACATCGGTCGATAACCACCAGATCTCATGTCCTCTTCTCGGGTCCAGATCATCTGGACTGGTCGCCCTATTTCCATCGCAATGCGCGTTGCCTCGATCACAAAATCCAGGTGGCTGCGCCGGCCGAAACTTCCGCCGATAAAACAGTTATGTACAAACACCTTGTAGGGGGACAACCCGGTCATCTGCGCGACAACATCCATAACCGCTTCCGGGTCCTGGTGCCCGACCCAGACATCAGCACGCTCTTCCTGGACATGCACGGTGCAGTTCAGTGGTTCAAGAGGCACCTGCGCGACATAGGGAACGTAATAGTCGGACTCAATGGTTCGCTCGGCATCATCCATGAGGCGAACAATGTTGCCCTCGCGCATCATGACTTCCCCATCACCAGAGAATTCCTCGAAGAACTCTCGTTTGATGGTGTCATCAAACCGCTTGTTGCCCTCATTGGATTTCCAGTAGACCGGTAGTGCGTCAGCGGCTTTCCTGGCCTGCCAGAAGGTCTCGGCCACAACAGCTACCGCATCACCCAGCCGCAGCGCGCGGATCACTCCGGGCATATGGCGGATCGCATTAAATCGCATACTTTGCAACCCGGCACCGAGCACCGGGTTGTGCAGCACTGTTGCATAAACCATATCCGGCACACGGACATCGATACCGTATACGGCGGACCCATCGACTTTCGCCGGAACATCCAGCCGGGGCGTTGCCAGGCCAAGCATTGAATAGTATTCCGGCGATTTGATGCGGACGTTGGCAACGCTCACCTCGGAAGCCAGCTTCGCCACCGCCCCATAGCCAAGGGACTCTGCACTGCCGTTTTGGTAGACACGCCCATAATCGGCATAACACTCGTCCGGACTGACGCCCCAGGTTTCTGCCGCTGCCTTGATCAACCGTTCCCGGGCTTCCGCACCTGCCATATGCATCACCATCCGGGAGTCAGACACTGAACTGCTTTCGCGCGTTGTCATGCTGCCGTAAAGCTGACCACGCAGTGCGCTGCGATTTACGTCGGCATATTCAACCTTGATCTTGCGCCAGTCGGCCTCCAGTTCGTCAGCGATAAACATGGGCAGCGAGGTCATCACGCCCTGGCCCATTTCGGCCTTCGCTACGCGAATCAGGACGGTTTCATCCGGTTCGATCACGAGCCAGGCATTGATCTCAGGTCCAGTGGTTTTGTTCGCCTCAAAGGGTTTTGAGACACCCAGTGACATCAGGGGAAAACCCACCATCAGTCCACCCGCGGCAGTACTGGTGACCTTCAGGAAGTCACGTCGAGTGAAGTCGCTCATGAGGCGGCTCGTTCCTGCGCAACCTTCCTGATGGCAGCCCGAATTCTTGAATAGGTACCGCAACGGCAGATGTTTGTCATGGCGTCATTGATCTCTTCATCTGTCGGGTTGGCTTTTTCATTCAACAGGGCGACCGCTGTCATGATCATGCCTGACTGGCAGTAACCACACTGGGGGACATCACCCTCAATCCAGGCCTGCTGGACAGGATGGCTGGCGTTCTCAGACAGCCCTTCAATGGTCTGGATGTTGTAGCCCTTCGAAGCTTCGGCTGTTGTGGAGCAGGACCTGATGGGATGGCCGTTCATGAGAACCGTACAGGCGCCGCAGGCACCGATACCACAGCCATATTTTGTACCTGTCAGGTTGAGGTGGTCACGAAGCACCCAGAGAAGAGGCGTATCCGGATCAACATCGACCTCAACATCCTCGTCATTCACATTCAAACGCATAAAATTTCCGACTAGTGAATTTTCTGCCAGGCAGCAAGCCTCGCGGTATCACCATTTTCCACAACCGAGGACGTGTTATCAAAATGCATGACCACCCGCGATTGCCCGCTAAAGCTGGCCCAGGCTGGTTTTTCCCCCTGGATAAAGGCTGTCCAGACTGAATGCATCTCGTCTGCCACCACTTGCGGCAACTCCCCGGGCCCGATGAACACATCCACACCGGGTGATTTAAGGGTGTTGAACACGAAAGGTATTTCCAGGGCATGGGTCGCCTTGAGGTGGGGCTGCCTGGACTCCCAGTCAAACTGGTACATCCAGCTCTCAGCGCCCTGTTCTGCTCTTGTTTCCAGTAGTCGAATCGTGGGTATTCGGAACAACTGGTCAGAAGCAATCTGGATGGCCAGATCAGTGCTGCTTGCACCCGGCAGGAACGCACGGTAGTCGTCAACAAGACTTTCTCCACCAAGGTTGCGTGCATTGGCAAGCAGCTTCTCTTCAGTCATGCCCGGCGGGATGAACAGGGAATTTTCATCCTTGTTCACCCCTGCCATCAGCACAACATCATTTCCCACACCGTTTTTGACAGCTTCAAGTGGGGACACTGGAATTACGTCGTTGCCGGTCACCGGGTAAAAAGCCTGTACCGCACCATTGCCGATACCCAGTGGGGTGTAACGCTTGTCCACCTGTATCATGGCTTTGAGGATGTCGCCCGCGCTGGCTCCAAGCATGTCATCCGCGGTTTCTGCTTTCAGTTCCTGCATCAACAGGCCTGCAACCTCGCGACCCTGCGCTTTCGTCAGAACCTGCTCTGCACTCCCTGATTGTGATATTGCCCTTTTGAAGAGCCCCTGTGCCAGCTCGTTGGCTATAAGCGTACAAACTGAGAACCCTCCCGCGGATTCACCTGCGATGGTGACCTGCTCAGGGTCGCCGCCAAAACTGGCGATGTTGTTTTTCACCCAGCGCAGTGCGTGAATCTGGTCCAGGGTGCCATTCACCCCCGAAGTGGCGAACTTCTCACCGAGGTGCGACAAGTCAGTGAAGCCCAGGGCTCCGAGGCGGTAGTTGATCGAAACCACAACGATGTCCCCGTTCAGCGCAAAACTGGAACCATTGTACCAGGGAATCGCACCCTGCCCGGTTCGGTAGGCACCGCCATGAATCCAGACCAGCACCGGGCGAGTCGGTTTATCAACGGCCGGTGTGCATACATTCAGGAAGAGGCAGTCTTCATCCCACTTCACCTCCACATTGTTGGTCATGCTGCCGGTGGCCAACTGCGGGGCCGGTGAGCCGAAACGTGTGCAGTCACGAATTTCATCCCAGGGTTCAGGATCTTCCGGTGCCCTGAAACGACGTTCATCGGTTGGGGGTGCGGCGAAAGGAATGCCGTTGAACATCAACACCCCATTTTTTTCACGCCCGAGCACAGGGCCATGTGCTGTTTGCACGACAGGTGCCGTGTCTTCCGCTGTAGACATTAATTCTCTTAAGGTAAGGTAAACACCTTGATTGTATGGGCTCTTATCAGAGATGGATATACCGGTAGTCAGCCTCAGTTCATTGAACACTCAGGATCCGGATTCACTGCAGGCTCTGGGTGATGCTGCCAGCGAATGGGGATTCTTTCGCCTGGTTGATCACGGCCTCGAACCCGAGGCGATTGATGCATTTCTCGGGATGATGGAGGCTTTTTTTGCGCTGCCTGTCGATACTAAACAACAGCTCTCGCGTTCCGAGGATAATCCCTGGGGTTACTACGACCGGGAACTGACCAAGAATCGGCAGGATTGGAAAGAGATTTTCGACCTTGGGATAGACACCGAAGATGAACAATATCGCAGCAGCACACCCTGGCCCGCGAACCCGCCGGGATTCAAAAACAGCATGCTGGACTGGCATGAGCGGTGTGAAAGTATCAGCCTCGACCTGCTGAGAGCCATCTGTGCCACGCTCGGCAAAGACAGAGATCACCTGACTGACTGGTTCAGTCCGAGCAACACCAGCTTCCTTCGGCTCAACCACTACCCGGTCTGCGGTGAACCCGCAGATGCCACCGAGGACTTCCCGGAATCAGGAAACCTGGGCATCCACCACCACACCGATGCCGGCGCCGTGACGGTGCTGCTGCAGGACGGCGTTTCCGGATTGCAGGTCAGGCACCGGGATAAATGGCACACCATTGAAGCAGACAGGCAGTCGTTAATTATCAATATCGGTGACATGGTGCAGGTGTGGTCAAATGATCGATATGTTGCGCCGTTACATCGTGTGCTGGCCAGTTCGCAAACCGAACGGTACAGCGCCGCTTTTTTCATGAACCCGCAGTTCAATACCGACTGCATCCCGCTCCTGGATGAACAACCGAGGTACAGTGCCGTGAACTGGGGAGAATTCCGGGCGGCAAGAGCCGCCGGAGACTACGCCAACCTGGGTGAAGAAATCCAGATCAGCGATTTCCGGATCATGTAGAATCCGGCCATGCAAAATCCAACTGGTCCGCTGACCGGCATTCGAATCATCGATCTGACCAACGTGCTGTTTGGCCCACTCGCAACGCGTAATCTGGGAGACCTTGGCGCAGATGTCATTAAGGTAGAAGGACTATCGGGTGATCTCTGGCGCTACACCGGGCACTCGCGCAACCCGGGAATGGGTGGACAGTTCATGGCAGTTAACCGCAACAAACGCAGTATTGCGGTTGATCTTAAACATGAAAGCGGTAGAGACGTGCTGGATCGACTGATCCGCTCGGCGGATGTCCTGATCAGTAACATTCGGCCGGAAGGCCTGGCACGCCTCGGTGTTGACTACGATGCCTGTTCAGCGTTGAACCCAAGGATCATTTTTGTGTCGGCAACGGGCTTTGGCCAGGACGGTCCCTGGAGAGCAAGACCGGCATTCGATGAGATTATTCAGGCAGCATCCGGCTTTTCATCGTCCATTGGCTCGCAGGAAAGTCCCGAACTGGTGCCCAGTCTTATCGCAGACAAGGTATGCGGACTGGAGTTAACAGCCAATATTACTGCAGCACTGCTGCATCGGGAACGAACCGGTGAGGGCCAGTTGGTTGAAGTACCGATGCTGGAAACCCTCGCGGCGTTTAACAGCATTGAGATGCTCGGCGGTTTTGCCTTTGAACCGTCTATAGGTGAGGCAGGCTATAACCGGGTAAGAGAGCGCAAGCCTGCCCCAACAGCCGATGGCTGGATCGCAATCCTGCCATACACTGAAGCGCAATGGTTCAGCTTCTTTAAAGCCACAGGACATCCCGAGTTAATTGATGAATTCGAGATCCGGGATCCCGTCAAACGCGCAGCCAACATCGACATTCTGTATGCCAAATTGCGTGAGCTGACAAAGACCAGAACCACGGCTGAGTGGTGTGAGATACTGGAAACCCTGGACATCCCCTTCGCACAGTTCGCCTCGCTATCGGACAGGCATGCCCAGGAACATCTTGACGCTGTCGACCTGTTTACAACACTCGATCATCCGACGGAGGGCGAACTGGTGCAGGCAAGACCTTCCGCCAGGTTCTCGAAAAGCCCGGCCAGTATCCGGCGAATGCCACCCAGACTTGGTGAGCATACGATCGAGATACTCAAGGAAGCTGGTTACACGGATACGGAAATCGACGAGTTGTTGAGCAGCGGCGCATTCTCGCAGGCAGAGGTTCCCAGCCCTAAGCAGCAGGTCGCTCCGCCGCAACAATAGAAACACGCTCACCGTATCTTGAATTGGGATAATAGTCCCAGATCGCATGGTGCTGCGTGCAGCGATTGTCCCAGAATGTCAGGGTGTTGGGTTCCCAGCTGACCCGACAGGTCAGTCTCGGTGTCGTTGCAATATGCTGAAACAGGAAATCCAGAAGCGCTCGGGATTCCTGTGGTTTCAACCCTTTAATGTGCGACGTGAAACCGGAGTTCACATAAAGCAATTTTCGGCCGGTCTCCGGGTGAGTCGCGATGACCGGATGTTCGTTCCTGGGATAACCACCTTCAGGCGGCGTACTCCTGTAGGAACCGACGTAGGGAATGGCGCCGTCATGAACCGCAACAAGCCCGTCCAGCATTGACTTCATGGTTTCAGAGAGCATTTCGTAGGCGAGGTACATGTCGGCATAAAGTGTATCGCCACCTCCTGACCCCGGCACTTCCTTGATGTAAAGCATCGAACCCATGGGCGGGTACTCATCGCAGGTAACATCCGTATGCCAGCCATTACCCGCCGTATAGGCAGAATCTTTGGTGGTTTTCACCATGAGGATTTCATCATCCTCGGTGCCTTTGTAATTCATCGGATGCTTGTGCAGTTTGCCGAATCGACGTCCGAAGTCTTTATGCTGCTCCCGGGTCAGCTCCTGGTCTCGAAAGACCAGCACACTCCAGTCGAGGAACGCCTGATGTATCCCGGCAAAGGTTTCATTATCCAATCGCTGCGAGAGGTCGACGCCGCGAATCTCAGCGCCAAGGTGCGGTGTTAAAGGTTTGATATCCATGTTCAGCATCCTGCCATATCAAAGCGCGTTGCGCAGCATCAGCTCCGGTGGGTGGGGCTCGAGATAGGTTTGCCCGTCTATGTATTCGTTCGGGTACTTCTTGCGGAAATAGTTGATCAGCGTAATAGGGACAATCACCGGCACCAAACCCTCACGGTGGGCATCGATAAGCCGCAGGAGCTCAGCCTTGTCCTCGGCAGACAGTGATTCCTTGAAGAATCCCATGATGTGCATGAGCACATTGGCGTGTTTCTTCGGTGTCGTCAGTACGCTCATGCCTTTCATCAACAGCGCAATATAAGCCTCACAAGCCTCGCTGATATCACCCTCACCCGCTTTCGCAACAATGCGACCCAGTTCCCGGTAAACGGTTTCATCATGCGCCAGCACGGCGAACTTTTGCGCGGTATGAAATTCAACCAGACCTCGACTGGTGTAACCCCGGTCTCGGAACGCCTGCCAGCGAGAATAGAGAAACACGCGCTCCAGGAAGTTCTCACGTAAACGGGTGTCCTGCAGCCTGCCTTCTTCTTCCATCGGCAGGTTCGGCAGCGCCTTCATAATCTCGTCGGCATACAAACCCACACCAACACGCTCCGGCATTTTCTGCGCTCCCCGGTATATCTTGACCCGGGACATTCCGCAGCTTGGAGAATCTTTCTTGAAGATATAGCCGCTGATGTTATTCAGTTGCGGAGCTGTCTTTCGCCCGTACTCTCTCAGCTCACGTGAGTAAACGAGAGAGCTGTCGGCATTACTTACCGCATCAATGACATTGGGTGCAGTTTCAACCAGGCGTATGGTAGGTCTCGGAACGCCCAGGCCAATCGCCACTTCCGGGCACAAGGGCACAAAATCAAAGTACTCAGAAAGGATGTCGGAGACGTAACGGCTGTTCTTGTGCCCACCATCAAACCGGACCTCATGACCCAGCAGGCAACTCGATACTGCAATCTTTGGTCTATTCAGTGTCTTCTTCCCAAATGTCGAGCACGATGCCGTCAAGATTGTCCGGCATGTCCAATCCGAGCCTTGACCCGAGGGTTGGGGCAATATCAATACTGTGCCTCGGCTCTTCAGACTGCGCCGCAGCGACCCCTGCACCGAAGAAGATCAAAGGCACATCCCTGTCGTACCTGTACACACTGCCATGACTGGTACCCTCGGGCCTGGATGCCAGGCAGGTCTCAACCAGCTGCGTCATGATGTGACCTGACTTGCCGTCAACATAAGAGTTGCGGAAGAGCCGCGCGGTCTCATCGTCACTGTTCATCAACTCAGCTTTGGTCCAGGCGTTCTTTACATGTTCCTGTGCTTCCAGCCAGCCCTCGAGCGAAGTTACCACTTCATCAACTGTGACGCCGAGTTCCTTCGCGTAGTCAGCATTGACGGCAATACCCGCCGCCGAGAAACCCACCAGCTCAGAAGGACTCCTGAACGGCCAGGTGAAATCCCAGTAAAGGTGCCACATCATCCAGAAGCCAAACGAGTCCAGGTCAATCCGGCCACCTTCAATCGGGCACTGCAGCTCTTCACTTTCAACCAGCCATTCGGGTAATGGCAGAACGCCGTGGTCAGCCGTCAGGGCAAGCACATAATCGCCACCCGTCTGTTCATCCAGCGCGTCCAGAAGCTTCCCGATTTCAGCGTCGAGTTTCGCCAGCGCATCCTCGGACTCGCTACTGAAGGGCCCATAGAGATGGCCTACTGTGTCTGTGGCTGAAAAAGACACAGCCAGGTAGTCGGTGACGCCTCTCTGCCCCAGTTGCTCTTCCTCCAGGACGATACGCGCGAGCTCACCGGTTGCGATATCCACGAAAGGTGAGAAATAGTACTGACTAGCGCGTGCGGAGGTATCACCCTGGTTAACCGGGTGACCAGACACCCGGAGATTCATGGTTGACTCACCAACATAATCATCAATTCTTCTGCTGCCGACCGGGTGCTCCCAGGTTTCAGGGGCGTTACCACCGAACCCATCGACAAAATAATCATCACCGTTAAACGCATTCACATACCCCGGCAGCTCGCCGTAGTAACCGGATGTTGTAAACTTTCTCGCTTTTCTGTTGTACCAGAAGACACCGTCAGGATTTTTGCCTCCGAGGGAGATAGCGGCTCGATCTTTACCAAAGACTGAAAAGACGCGCGATTCCGGAGTCTCGGCTTTCAGCCAGTCACCAAGGGCCGTCACCGTGATGGCATTCGGGGAACGAATATCGGTAGAGCCAAAAACCGTAAACGCTTCATCCGAATCATCTACGCAGTAGCGTTCTGCCATGGTTTCGTGATCGATGTAGCTGTTGCCCGGGATTCCAGCTTTGCCCGGGTTAACACCCGTCGACATGACAATGTGACCGGGGCAGGTGTTGGTCAGACCGTGATCTAGGGTGGCGTCCGAAAAAACGAAACCTTCACGCAGCAAGCGACCAATCCCGCCGGGCATGTCCGGACTCAACCTGTCCGGACGAAGCTGGTCCACACCAATGATAACAACCAGTCTCGGTTCAGCCGCAGTTGTCCCGCTTGCAGTAAACAGGCTGGCAAACAGCACCAGTAAAACAGCACAAGTCGATATGGATTTCAGGCTCATAAATCGTTCCTGCAAACAGGTAAATCTACGTTTCAGCGTCTTCTTCGGATTGCCCCAGACGCCCGGTGGAAAGAATAACGACAGGTGTCACAGGAACATCATCGAACCCTGACACACTTTGCGTTTCGATCAGCTCGATGAGGTCGACAACATCCATGCCTTCAATGACCTCGCCGAAAACCGCATAACCAAAAGACTTGCAGCGCATGAGTTTACGCAGGCCCTTTTCCCGGGCTGCCAGCACAGCCGCCTCGTCTTCCCGGGTACAGCTCTTTTTCGGGTCGTGGTCGAGGTAACTGTTGTCGTCGACATTTATAAAAAACTGGCGACTTGCTGAATCAATCTCAGTCTGGCGAGCCATGGCGAGCGTGCCGCGCCGGTTCTTAAGACCGTTAGCCGCTTCATTAAAGATCGTCTCTACTTCAGGGGCTTCCGACAGATCGAGATAATGACCGCCGGCCTGGATCATAAAGCCGGCAATCACACGATGAAAAATCGTGTCCTTATAGGCTTCGGAATCAACCAGCTGCAGGAAATTTGCGACCGTGACCGGCGCTTCCTGCTCATAAAGTTCAACCACGATGTCTCCGAGGTTGGTGCTGATCACGACCTGCGGGTTAGCTGCCTGGGCATAAAACGGCAGCATGAGAATACAGACAAACGCTAATCGAAGTATCACTGGTACTGACTCTCCGCCCAGAGTGTGAACTCACCGGCATCAAAAAACTTGCCGTGCTCATCACACTCCTCGTATTGAAGCTGTGTCTCTGAGATGTCAAAGAAGCGTCGCATGGGTTTACTGCACCTGGGACAGTTGATGGCATCTATCTCATCCATCTCTTCCCCGGTCGCGGCATCGCCAGTGTCGATGTACTCGGCAATCAGGCGATTAGACAGCGCCTCAGCCCCACCATTGTCGAACCAGAGCCCCTGGCATTTGGTGCAGCGATCGATCAATACCTGGTCACAGGTCACTTCCTCCATTGAGGTCTTGCACTTGGGACAGTCCATGGTTGCTCTCCTCTAGTCCTGGTAGGCAGGGGCAGGGACAAACCCGCCCAGTTCCTTGTGCACCATTCTAGCGAATTCAACGGTAATTAGGTCGTGCATCTC
>JADHNI010000099.1 GCA_016779585.1 Pseudomonadales bacterium | reverse complement strand
GTCGAACTCGTAATTACCGCGAGGCGGGAAGAAAGGCTGAACAACGCCGCAAGGGAAATATCGGACAAATACGGTGTCAGCGTGACCCCGGTCGTCGCTGACTCTTCCACCGAGGAAGGTCGTGAGGCGCTTTATGCCGCATGTCCCGACCCGGACATACTCGCTATCACTATCAAACCTCCCGCTCCGAATGGCGACTTCCTGAAAGTCACACCAGATATGTGGCGCGACTCCGTGGAGACCACACTGATCGGCCCAATCGAAATCATGCGGCACTATATCCCGCACATGAAGGATGCCGGGTGGGGACGTATCGTCAACATCACAACCTTCTCAGCGAAAAACCCGATGATCTGGCGCCTGATGTCAGGACCCGCTCGATCCGCACTAATTAACTACACCGCGAGTGTTTCCAGGGAAATCGCCAGATATGGAGTGAACATTAACAACCTGTTACCAGGCATGTTTGCTACAGAGGGAGCGAGTGAAATCATGAAAGATTACGCGGAAGCTTTTGGACTCGAGCCAGACCCTGAAGTCGTTCGCCCACTCTTCCTTGCGAACAACCACATCCCTGCAGGCTTTATCGGTGATGCGGATGATCTGGCACCCATGGCAGCCTTTCTCTGCAGCCCGCTGGCACGATTCATCGTAGGCCAGAACATCGTGATCGACGGCGGACAGCACGCTTCTCTCTTCTAGGGACAGATGGATCTCATTTAAGGTAGTCTTCCGGAGGCGCGCTGGGCAAAAGCGTGCATCCGAAATGTCAAAACTTCCCTTGAGACCGGAATCCCAATGAATGACATCAATACCCTGATCCAGCGAATCCGAGGTCTTTCCAGCGAAACAGTCACTCGCCCCACCCTGGTCTACTTCGACATTATCGGTATTGGCTGGCCCATACGCTGCCTGCTTCACTTAAAAGCAGTCGATCACGAACTTATCCAGATCTCTATCGCCGAATGGGCGCATCGGGATGATGAGGGAAACCAGGTGGTGAAAGCGGCTTTCGTCAATGGCCACGTACCACTGTATGTCGATCCTGATGTCAGGATTTCTCAAAGCCTCCCTTTGCTGCAGTACCTAGCAGAGAAGCACGACATGATGGGCAATTCGGTGCAGGAGAAGTTCCGCGTGCTGGAAATCATGAACCACGCCTACGATGCCCTGTTTCATTTTAACGGCATGCTGCCAGTGAACATCACAATTGGGATCGATGAAGAAAACGCCCGCCGCCGGCTCGAATCCTTTATGGGTCGCGGACAGTATGGCCTTGCCACAAATGGCTATGATGCACACCTGAAAGGGTTCAGCAGTTACCTTGCACAGAATGAATCAGGGAGCGGCTATTTTGTCGGCAGCGAACTCACCATTGCCGACCTGCACGCCTTTAACCTTCTATGCAATTGGTACAAGGCATTTGATCGAGAACGATTTGCCGCCTACCCCGAGCTGGAGGCCTTCATTCAGAGAATCGCAGAGATTCCCGGGGTTGCCGATTACATCGCAAACCAGCAGGAACCAACCAGTTGGTTCCGGTTGCCACAGATTGCGATGCGCCTGACGTCTGAAGAAGAATTGGAGGGTTTAATCGGCTGAGCAGCACGTCAGGTTTCCCCGCGGCGGCGGATAATCCTTGAGAAAGTTAATAGCGTCAACACGCTGCAATGGCTTTCCATGTGGTTTATCCTTTTACAAGCGCCTGCTAAACGGGCTTAACTCCTTTTGCACAGGATTCTTAAGACATGGCTGATGACCTGAAGACCTTTTTCGAAGAGCAACTGATTCCGGAAGCGAACGCCGATGAATACACGAGAGCACTTGGCATTCAGTGCGCAACCGGTGTGCTTCTTATTCAGGTCGCCAAGGCGGATTCGCAGCAGGATGAAATTGAGCGAGCGATGGTGGTTGCGATTCTGCAGGAAACCTTTGATCTTCTGGATGAAACCGTTGAAGATATCCTCCAGTTAGCCGACGGCGCAACGGCGGAAGACATCTCCCAGCTCATCAAGCTCGTCAACGACCACTATGGCTACAACGACAAAGAGAAACTGGTGGAGTATCTCTGGATGGTGGCATTTGCTGACGGTCGGCTGGATCGATACGAAGAGCAATTCATCGTAAAGGTTGCAGAACTTCTGAATATTGCAGAAGCTGACTTCAATAATGCGAAAGCACGCGCCGAAGAAAACACCCTCAAGTCAGAGGCATGAAAACCTACAGGAAACTGACACCAAAATGTCGGATGCATAGGGTGTAATGGTGCACTCTACGCGCTGGTCTATAGGCTGTGGTTTCAACCCTGCTGTACGAACTCCACCCAGTTGCCGTCAGGGTCTTCAACGATAGCGATCGTCATTTCGGGACTGAATTCGGTAACGGGTATCGCGACGTTTGCTCCGGCTGCAACACAGCGATCAAAAACCTCCTGAACGTTTTCGACAAACATTGTCCAGTAGCGATATCCTGTTGCGTCCTGCGGGCCACCTGGCGGTGCATCAGCTGGCGGTCTGGACTCGTTGTAGATGATCTTGATCATCGAGGTGCCGCACATGAGCTGTTGCACGGTAGTGCCAGGCATCGGGTTAAGTTCACCCACGTGCTCCAGGCCTACTGTGTCACGATAGAAGGCAACTGAAGCCACCGGATCATTGGTGACGATCCCCAAATCAATGGAATCTTTGGTCAAGGAAAGACTCATTCATCCTCCAGATAATTGTAAGCACATGTTTGGTTGCGGAGGGACAATTAACCACATTCAGGCTTCACGGGCAAAACACCGTTCCGGTCACGTTATTCGAGCCAACAGATGATGGCTTGACTATTGGCAGTAATGCTATAGGCTGCTCGCAGCACTTAAGTGTTGTCTGCCGCCACTTCATCTCAAGAAGATTCCAGAATCTCTCGACCTGTCGTCCCTGTTTTCATCTCTTACCCGCTATCGGCCTGCAGATACTTCCAGGTTTGATTATCCGGCTGCCTTGCACTGCATTCGCAACAGCGCATTCCAGCAAACATGAAACACAACCTGGTAGACATGATGAAAGAAACATCCCTAAAGGTCTTCTGGTGGCACTGGCAGGCCATCGTATTGTCGGCACTTCTGACATTACCGCTTTTTCTGTTCGCAGACGAAATTCCTGATAACGCCATAGCAACACCCGACTCCTATCAAGGTGAGTGGTCATGCATGCATGGTTACCAGGAGTCCGATGATAGTTGCATCAAAATTAACATCCCGGAACACGCGTTTCTGAAAGACCGGGTCTGGCGGGATGAGACTCCCTGGCGGTGCCAACGGGGATACAAGGAAGCAGATGGAACCTGTGTGCAAATTCAGCTGCCAGAAAACGCCTATCTCAGCACCCGACAGTCAGATAACGGCTGGGCATGTATCAAGGGATATGAAAAAAAGGATGAGGCTTGCCAGGAATTCAACATTCCGGCGAATGCCTACCTGACCGATTCCTCCTACGAAAATGAATGGCGCTGTGAAAGTGGTTTCACGAAGTACAACAATCAATGTATTGATTTCGTTGTACCGGAGAACGCCATCCAGATCTTAAAACATGGTGAACAAGCCTGGGAGTGTCGTCGGGGATTCGCCAGGATAGATAACGCCTGTGAGAAAATCGCGATGCCACCGAACGCTCACCTCTCTGGCAGCTATTCTGATACCAGGTGGGGCTGGGCCTGTGATCGAGGATATTTAAGGCAGGGTGATGCCTGCGTTCCTATCGTCATTCCCGAAAATGCAGTTGTCGTTGAACATTTCGACAAAACCACCTGGGAATGTAACCGTGGGTTTCGAGCTTCGGCGGATCGCTGTGAGCCAGTAGACGTACCCGGCAATGCCTACCTGCGGGAATCAGGAACATCCTGGGACTGTATTGCGCCCTGGCTCAAACGCGGTAACGAATGTGTTGCCAGGAATCCATAAGGGGACACCATTTTGGCTAGAAAAAACCAGCACCCGGAACCCAAAGACGCACAGCGTCAAAAGCTTGCGGATGACGTAGCGGTCTTCCTTCGCAAGGGTGGAACCATAGAAAAAATCGAATCAGGTGTCAGTGGTGTCGACCTGGCCAAACCCGGCGCGAAATCCATTAAGCTCGGAAAGCCAAAGTAACAAACTGCGTTACAGACACCGTTTATTCCTGGTTCCTGCCCGACAGCCCAATGGTGTAGCCACCGGAGCGCTCGTCCAGCTGGAGGTCGATAAGCCCCCTGTTCTCTGCTTCTTCCAGCAAATCGCTGAATGATCGCACGCCATAAAACCGCTCATTGAACCCAGGTTGGCGCCGCTTCAACGTCTGCTTGATCATGGAACCCCATAGCCTTTCATGGTCACTGCGATCCGCCTGCAGACCTTCGGCAGTTTCAAGCACCAATTGAATGGCGTCGTCTATGTTTCCTTCTTCAGACTTACCTGATTTCGCCTTTCTGTTTGCGGCAGATTTGGCACCAGGCTTCCTGGCGGGCTTGTTTTTGCTGCGCTTCGTATCGTCATCACGAACAAGATCGTCATAGAAGATGAACTCATCACAGTTCTGCGTCAGCAGGTCAGAGGTCGAATTTTTGACACCTACGCCAATGACCTGCTTTGCATTCTCACGCAATTTGCTGACCAACGGAGAGAAATCAGAGTCGCCACTGATAATGACGAAGGTATCGATGTGCTCTTTGGTGTAACAGAGATCAAGCGCATCGACGACGAGCCTGATATCTGCAGAATTTTTGCCGGACTGGCGTGTATGCGGAATTTCGATCAGTTCAAAGGAGGCATCATGCATGATTGGTTTGAACTCCTGGTATCGTTCCCAATCGCAATACGCTTTTTTGACAACAATGCTGCCTTTCAAGAGCACCCGTTCGAGCACGAGCTGTATATCGAAGCGTGCGTATTTTGCCTCACGGACTCCGATCGCAACATTCTCAAAATCACAGAACAGTGCGAGTTTCTGATCCTTCTCTTCAGTAGCCATTACGACCTCAACCAATCAATCTGTCTCAAACACCAGGCCGGCAACGACATCATTGAGCGCCTGCTGGGCCGCACTGATAACAACTTCCGAGTCATCACTTGAAACGACCACCTGGCTTTCTCGCTTCAGGCGCTTCATATAAGCCTCATTAGCAAGAGCCACAAGCGACTTCACGTTTTCAAGGGACTGGGCGACCTGTTCGGGCTTTCTCACCCACGTTTCGATGTGAAGGCCAATCTCAGGATCAAGTGTAATGGAAAAAGGCTGCTTGCCAGTAATCGCCTGGAATTCTTCGCACCAGGCACGAGGCGCCTCTTCATTGAGTTGGAACACGAGGTCTATACACGGCCTCGGTTGGATAAGTGGTGGTCGAGATTCATCTATGCCGACAACCTTGTATTGAGTGACTTCCACGAGCAGACCTCTTAGAAAGTGTTGAAAGGTATATCGCCGACTGAAAGTCAGGGCGCAGGGACAGACCCTGCGCCCCGTGCAGACTAGGCCGCAATAATGTTGGAAGCCTGAGGCCCCTTTTCACCTTGAGTCACGTTAAACTCAACCCGCTGACCTTCTTCGAGCGTTCGAAAACCGGAAGCTTGAATTGAGCTGTGATGGGCAAAAACGTCCGGACCGGAGTCCTGTGAAATAAAGCCAAAGCCTTTGGATTCATTAAACCACTTTACGGTTCCTGTTACTGTATCTGACATAGTTATGTGTCCTTTGAATAATGTTTAGGCGCAGCAGCGCTACGCGATTTAGCGCGAGGAAGAAAACTACGATTGAAACTACAGGACGTGATTAACGAAATGGAGGTGCAAAGACAGCTTAATAACTCAGCTGCGGCGCACGTTACGGCTGTATGTGTTGTAAGTCAAGGTATAAATGTGATTGATTACCCTCCAAATCAATAGCCAGGGAACGAAACGATAATGAAACAACAACGCGTAACTTGCAGCAGCCTGAACAAAGCCTGCCTGGCCTTTATCCTGTTCACGTCATTGTCGTTCAGCCCGACCAGTCTGGCGAAAGAAAAGATTATTCTTGATGTCGATGTCGGTATTGACGACGCGATGGCGATTTTGTTTGCCACGGCATCACCCGAACTCGAGTTGATTGGCGTCACCACCATGTTTGGCAACGCCAGTATCGAAGACAGTACCAGGAACGCACTTTACCTCCTGGAGCGTTGTGGTGTGGAGGTCCCTGTCGCCCAGGGAGCAGCAGTACCAATGGTCGCAGAACCAATCCCCCCGGTTGCTTATGTGCATGGAGAAAATGGCCTGGGTAATGTGCCGGTGCCTGAACCTTCTGGAAAGATGTTATCCGCGCTCTCCGCGGCGGAGTTTATTCTCCAGCAAAGTCGACTTTATCCAGGCGAGTTAACGCTCGTACCCGTTGGGCGGCTGACCAATATAGCACTGGCTGTCAGAATAGACCCAACCCTGCCTGAGCGGATCAAAAGAATCGTATTAATGGGAGGTGCGTTTGAGACACATGGCACCATCACGCCGGTCGCTGGAGCGAACACTTTTGGTGACCCTCATGCAGCCGACATTGTCTACCAGGCTGACTGGGATGTGACGGCCATCGGAACGGACGTCACGAGGCAGGTCAAACTTGATGAGCCTGACCTTATCGAGCTGGCGAGGAAAAACCCTGTTGCCGGCTCATTTATCAGGGAAATCACACAGTTCTATCTTGATTTCCATCGCTCGACGGGCGTCACCGGCGGCTTCTATATCCACGACCCCTCCGCCCTGATGTATGTCGTCAAACCGGAGCTGTTCACCAAGAAAAAAGCTGCCATTCGAGTGGTGACAGAGGGTCTTGCCGTGGGTCAGACCATTGCCTCACCCGGTCTTAAAGGCCAGGGCGATCTGTGGACTGCCAACAAATTTAATGCGTATGCCAACGGTGTCGATAGCGAGCGCGCGAGGGAATTCCTGCTCGACCGCCTGTCCCATGTCCGGTTCGTCAGGTAAGGCCATCAGCGGTCATTCGATCCTGCGATCTTCGAGCCTGTCCGACAGACTAACTTGATCAGGCAGCATCAAACTCCAGGTGCAGGTGCCAGGGCTCAATGCGGATCGCAATCGGCGTTGGGTTTGATCCAGGTTTAAAGCGTGGATTCCTGATGACTTCCATCAACAGTTTCGTGCCAATCACGGTTTCAGCACGGGCAAGCTGGTACCCGGCGCAGAAGTGTGGGCCTAGCCCAAATCCGAGATGCCCCGCCATGCCGTCCTTGAACCAGCCACCACGCAGGTCTCTCGCGAAGTACAGGTCCTCCCTGTTCAGGTCAAACCGGTCAGGATCCGTGAACACACGTTCGTCCCGGTTGGCACCGTAAATCGACAGGTGCACATAAGAATCTGCAGGGATCGTCACACCATGCAGCGTGTAGTCACGAATGGTCTTGCGAGTCTGACCAGCAGCAGGTGGATGGATACGCATCATTTCGGTGAAGGCGTGATCGAGAAGCTCTGGATCATCCTGGACCAGCTGCCACTGATCCGGGTTCGCGAGCAGTTGGTACCACAGGTTGGCGATGGCCTTATCGGTTGTCTCGGCACCTGCCACCAGGATCAGGCTGGCAAACGATTTGATCTCTTCCGGCGTCATCCGCGCGCCATTCACTTCCGCGATGGATAATCGGGAGAGCAGGTCCGCACCAGGGTTCCGGGAACGTTCATCAATCAGCGGATCAAGATAGGCATGGTATTCGGCGTTCGCCTTCTGCCCGGCAATGCGCAGCTCCGGACCACCGTTAATCCCATTCATCATGGCCGGATACCACTGGTGGAACATCTCGTGGGCCTCCTGAGGCAGGTCCAGCACGTCCAGGATAACGTTGAGCGGCAGGCGCGTTGCGAAGTCATCGACAATATCGATCTCGCCACGGACAGATGCGTTTTCTGCAATCTGCGCAGCATGTTTTTCGGTGAATTTCTCGATCAGTGACATGGCGTTGCGTGTCACGATCGGCAACAGTGCTTTCAGGTTTACTCCGACAAACTCTGGCGCGACCAGTGCTCGCAACTTGTGATGCTTTTCTCCGTCGTATTCCATCAGGGTAGGTCCGAAGACGGCTCCGATATGCTCCCCGTTCGGCGAGGCAGAGAAGTTCTCGGTATCCGCAAAGATGTTCATGACATCTTCATAGCGGGTCACCATCCACTGCTTCATAACAGGATTGAAATAGACCGGATGATGATCCCGTAGATGTTTCAGCGTGGGGTATGGGTTGCTGGCGTATTCCGGACTTAGAAAGATGCCGGGATCCGGTTCAGTTGCCGTGGTCATAGCTGGCCCTTGCCTTATTGGCGTTCCGATTATTGTTATTGTGGCACCTAGAATAAGCTATTTTTGTCAATTACACCTCTGTCATGAAAAATCGCACTTCATCCCCGCCGCTGGACCCGGCGATCTCCTGTATCATCTACTTTTGGTCAGTTTGCAGGTAACAGGTTGATCTTATACACGGTACCAGGGTCATGTGGTTTCGCCTCCCATGTCGCACTGGAAATGTCAGGCTTCTCGTACGAGGCAAGATTGGCCCCTAGAGAAAACGGCAAAACCGCGCCCTCCTTCTACGAGATTAATCCCAAAGGCAGGGTTCCGGCCCTGATCACATCTGAAGGGGTTCTCACTGAAACACCAGCAATCCTCTGCTACATCGCTCAGAAACATCCCCAGGCTTCACTCGCGCCGCTTGATGACCCGTGGCAGTTTGCCCAACTGCAATCATTCTGCGCCTACCTTTGCGCTACGGTCCACGTGGCTCACGCCCATCGCCATCGCGGTTACAGATGGGCTACGGAGCATTCATCCTTCGAAGATATGGCTGAAAAGGTTCCGGCGAACATGACTGAGTGCTTCGAATTGATCGAAGCTGAAATGCTCCAGCGTCCATGGGTTCTGGGGGACTCATTGTCCATCTGCGACATCTACCTGCTAGCCGTGGCACGATGGATAGAAATAGACAACGTTGACACGACTAACCTTCCAAACGTACTCGATCATCGGAAACGGATGATGAAGTTACCTGCTGTAGAACGGGCCGTTCAAGCGGAACTGGATATGACAGGCACCCAGGACCGATAAACCGCTAAGCACCCCCAGAATAATGATGGGCAAATAGGTCAGAAAAAAAGAATTGGCTGTTAACCAGAATGCCAATAGAACGTTCGCCGTAGTAATCGCCACGTAAACAAGACTGACAGCGACTGTTGAGCTTTGAGTCAGGACACCTCGACGCATCAGCCAATAAAGAGCGAGAAAGACTAGAGCTGAAAGCACGTCAGAGCCTACAATGGCAGCTTGTTGGAGACCACCCGGCCCCTGATCAATGAATCCCAGGATCACAAACCCAATGAACGCCAACACCAGTCCCATGCTGACTGGCCGCAAGGTCTCGTAAGCTTGAGCGTCAAAGACGGGGTCTACGGCGAACACCTTGGTTATCGGACCAGCCTGATCGGATAATGGGGAAGTGGCTTCTGACATTTCTGTATCGGTAATCGCTAAAAGCTATCGGGGTTAACTGGCAAACAGATCGGGAACAAATCTAAAGAACGAGGATCCCACGAGGAAGAATAGCAGGAAGAGCACGCTCACTACCTCGTGGACAACCTGCCTATCAGTAACAATTGCCACGATCGCCATGAGCAAGAGAGAAAGCTGAAGTGCTCTGTATGGATGAAGGAAAGACGCCCCAAAGAAAAAGAAGGAAACCAGGATCGCAGCGATTATCGTGAGTACCAGGATACTAAAGAACCAGACTCTCTGTCCGTAATAGTGCTCCTTCCAGGAGATCTCATCACTTTTTCTGTTTGTTAGTGCCACGGTACAAAGGTACATCAGGCTGACAAATCCAACCCAGGCCGAGTAGAGCACCACATTGAAAGTAATACTCCTCATATCCCAAAACGCCCACCAGTTTTGAGAATGCATACCAAAAATCGTGATGACCCACACAGCATGAGGCCAGTAACGGTCTTTCGAAAACACTTGATCGAGACTGCCTAGTAGCCGGACGATACCAAGACCCAGAATGATCGATACAATCACTGCAATGTATTCGAAGTGGGTCATAAGCAAGCAAACCTAAGTACTGGACAACGACCTATGAATACCCCCGGGTATTCCGGAGACTCTGTAGTGTGAGTCAGGCTGCATTAGCCTGACCTTCCAGTTGCTCATAGTATGCCTGTTCGAACTCAGCTGGTGGTATATCCCCAATCGGTTCAAGCAACCGCTTGTTGTTGAACCAGTCGACCCAGCTTAGGGTTGCATATTCCA
>JADHNI010000098.1 GCA_016779585.1 Pseudomonadales bacterium | reverse complement strand
CAGGAAACCGACAGCGTTGCCCGGATCATGCGCAGTGCTGACGCTGCGTGTATTGCCGCGAAGGAAGCGGGTCGTGATCGAATCCATGAATACAAGGAAGATGATACCGAGATGGAGCATCGCCTGGATATCATGGAGTCCGTGTCGCACATCGACAAGGCGCTGGATCACCTGGGTGCTTTCTCAATCAATGTTTCCGGCAATTCGCTGACAGAAGATGACTTCATGGAGTTTGTTCTGGAGCAGTTCAACCGCACCAAACTCCCGACGTCGAAAGTGTGTTTCGAAATCACTGAAACAGCCGCAATTGGGCAGCCTGGATGACGTTGTCGAGTTAATGGAAAAGATGAAGATCATCGGCGTGAGTTTCTCACTGGACGATTTCGGTACCGGGCTTTCTTCTTACTCTTACCTGCGCACCCTTCCGGTCGACTACCTGAAAATCGACGGCATCTTCGTGAAAGACATCAAGGAAAACCCGAGTGACTATGCCGTGGTGAAGTCCATCAACGAGATCGGGCATTTCATGGGCAAGAAAACCATCGCCGAGTATGTGGAAGACGATGAAATCGTCGAGATCCTGCGGGAAATCGGTGTCGACTACGCCCAGGGCTGGGGTATCGGCAAGAAACTACCCATCACTACTCTGATCGACTAAACCTCTTCAACCAGTTCGCTGACCATGTCACAGATCTGGTCAGCTTCCTCGTCCGTGATGGTCAGAGGTGGCAATAGCCGAATAACCTTGTCGACAGTTACATTGATAAGGATACCTTTTTCCAAAGCCTTGCCGACAAGGTCAGCGCAGGGTGAATCCAGTTCGATGCCAATCATCAAGCCTTTGCCGCGAATATCTTTGACGTTGTTGAGGTGACCGAGTCGTTCCTGAAACTTGCCCCTCATTCGTTCACCGAGTTCAGCGGCGCGTTCGGCGAGGTTGTTTTTTTCGATCTCCTCAACCACCGTAAGTCCAACAGCACAGGCGAGCGGGTTACCTCCAAACGTGGAGCCGTGGTTCCCAGGTTGCAGCACGTCAGCGGCTTTCCCGCGGGCCAGGCAGACACCTATCGGCACACCGTTGCCGAGACCTTTTGCCGTCGTAACAACATCAGGCAGAACGCCAAGTTGCTGGTAGCAGAAGTAAGTTCCCGTCCTGGCATTGCCAGTCTGTATTTCGTCCAGGATCAGCAGCCAGTCATTGGCATCGCAGATGTCGCGTAACCCTTTCAGGTAGTCGTCATCCGGTACATGTATGCCACCCTCACCCTGGATAGGTTCCACCATGACGGCGACGACTTCTTTCTGGTGCTCGGCTACCTGCCTGACAGCTTCAAGATCGTTGAAAGGCACTCGAATAAAGCCTTTAACCAGGGGTTCGAAGCCGGCCTGTACCTTGCGGTTCCCGGTTGCCGTCAGCGTGGCCAGGGTGCGGCCGTGGAATGAGGCATCTGCGACGATGACGCTGGGATTTTCGATGTCTCGCTTGTGCCCATAAAGGCGCGCGATCTTGATGGCGCATTCGTTGGCCTCAGCACCGGAGTTGCCGAAGAACATGTTGTCCATGCCGGAGATCTGCTGCAGTTTTTCAGCGAGTGCTTCCTGCTTCGGTATTCTATAAAGGTTGGACGTATGAATAACCGCGCTGGCCTGTTCACTGATGGTATCTGCGACGGCCTGGTTGGCATGGCCGAGCCCGACCACGGCGATCCCGGAGAGCGCATCAAGATACCGCTTGCCGTTTTCATCGGTCAGCCAGGCACCGTCGCCCTGTGTGAAGGCGACGTCCATTCTTCCGTATGTAGGCATGATTGCATCTGACATATGCGCTCCTGAATAAGACTTATTGTCAATTTTCTGCAAAAGGAGGCGATGATAAACACTCAGCAAACAGGGTACAATGCGCGCCTGTTGTAAAGTCATAGCAAGTTTGAAAGTTGGAGAGCTTCATGGGAATCCACGAAACTATTCGCGAGCAGATCGCCAGTAACCCGATCCTGATCTACATGAAGGGATCACCGGACCAACCGCAGTGTGGTTTTTCAGCGCAGGCGACCCAGGTGCTTATGGCCTGTGGTGAGCGATTTGCGTACATAGATATCCTGGCGAACCCGGATATCCGTTCCAACCTGCCACAGATCTCTGACTGGCCCACTTTTCCCCAGCTGTTTGTTGATGGTGAACTGGTTGGTGGCTGCGACATCATTGTTGAGATGTACCAGAGCGGTGAGCTGCAGCCAATGATCAAGCAGGCAGCGGAAGCCGCCGCCGGCTAGCCTCTTTTTAGCCCGGTTGTTTTTGTGAGAAGCGTGCATTTATACTGGCGCCTCCATCACAATCAGTCTCTCGAGGAAGTATCATGAGCTTGAAAGGTTCCCAAACTGAACAGAATTTAAAAGATGCTTTTGCCGGTGAATCCCAGGCGAACCGTCGCTACCTGTACTTTGCAGCCAAAGCCGATGTAGAAGGCTACAACGATGTATCTGCTGTTTTCCGCTCTACAGCGGAAGGCGAAACTGGCCACGCACACGGTCACCTCGAGTACCTCGAAGAGACCGGCGATCCGGCGACCGGCCTGCCAATTGGTTCCACTGCCGATAACCTGGCGGCTGCGATTGCTGGCGAAACTCACGAATACACAGACATGTATCCCGGTATGGCCAAAACTGCCCGTGACGAGGGTTTTGATGAAATCGCTGATTGGATGGAGACTCTGGCCAAGGCAGAGCGCTCACATGCCAATCGATTCCAGAAAGCTCTTGATGGTCTCGATGGTTAAAGCCGTTTAGTGAAACAAAAAAGCCCGCGTTCTCCTTGAGAGCGCGGGCTTTTTCTATTCTGGATAAGTCAGTCTTCGAGTCCACCCAGCTGACGCCAGCGATTCACGATGTGACAGAACACCTCTGCGGTTTTATCGCAGTCGTACTTTGCAGAGTGGGCTTCCTCGCTATCGAACTCGATACCAGCGGCCTGGCAGGCGCGTGCCAGTACTGTCTGCCCGAATGCCAGGCCGCACAGCGTCGCTGTATCAAAAGCTGAAAACGGGTGGAAGGGGTTACGCTTGATGCTGCAGCGTTCCACCGCCTGGTTCAGGAAACCCTGGTCGAAACTGGCGTTATGGGCAACGATAATGGCGCGGTTGCAGCCGGTGCGTCGAACTTCTGCGCGAACCGCCCTGAAAGTCTCGATCAGCGCTTCTTTCTCCGGCACCGCCATGCGGAACGGGTGGTTCGGGTCAATACCGGTAAACTCAAGAGCAGACTGTTCAATGTTGGCCCCTTCAAATGGCTCAATATTGAAGAACACGCGCTCGCCAGGAACCAGGAAGCCGTCGTCATTCATTTCGAGAATGACAATGGCACTCTCCAACAGCGCATCGGTTTTTGAGTTAAAACCCCCGGTTTCCAGGTCGAGTACGACCGGCAGGAATCCGCGAAAACGGTGGGCAATGGGTAATTTTTGTCGATCCGATGACTCGGTCAATTAAACCTTCTTAAGGGGGCGTGCCCCGGATGTGACCCGCCAGGCAACGGACTCCCCGCCACGAGTGGGAATGAGTTCGTCTGTGCCGAAAGCCAGTTTTTCTTCAACGTGCCAGGCGTCCTTGTCCAGCTGAATCGTATCGGTGTTGTGGGGGTAGCCATAAAAATCTGCACCGTACTCACTGGCGAAACCTTCCAGTCGCTGAAGTGCATTTTCCGCCTCAAACACTTCCGCATACAGTTCTATCGCCGCATGCGCCGTGTAGCATCCGGCGGCACACCCGCAGGCATTTTCCTTGGCATGACGGGGGTGTGGTGCGGAGTCCGTTCCCAAAAAGAAACTTCGATTTCCTGAAACTGCTGCATGTACCAGCGCCTTCTGGTGTATATCGCGTTTCAATATCGGCAGACAGTAGTGGATGGGTTTCATCCCACCTACCAGCATATCGTTGCGATTGAAAAGCAGATGATGCGCCGTGATGGTGGCGGCAACCTTGTCGCTGGCCTCAGCGACAAATTGCGCAGCTTCCCGGGTGGTAATGTGTTCGAGAATGACGCGTAACGCAGGAAACTCGTGAACGATTTTCGTCAGCATGGTGTCAATAAAGGCTGCTTCCCTGTCGAAGATATCGATACCTTCATCGGTAACCTCACCGTGAATAGACAGGATCACGTCATGTTCCTGCATCGCCTCGAAGACCGGGAACATAGCCTCGATGGCATTGACGCCAAAGGCCGAGTTTGTGGTTGCGCCAGCCGGATAAAGTTTGAAGGCGGGGCAAAAACCGGATTGGGAGGCTGCAACAACCGTATCGGCCGACGTCTGGTCCGTCAGGTAAAGGGCCATCACCGGCGTAAACCCGTCAGGCGCATGGCCTAGTATCCGGTCACGATAGGCGCGAGCCAGGTTCACGTCAGTGACAGGTGGCACCAGGTTCGGCATAACCAGTACGCGACCGAAGTAGCGTGCTGCGTCCTGGACGGTTCTTTCAAGGTAGGTGTCATCCCTTAGATGGATGTGCCAGTCGTCAGGGCGTTTCAGTGTAATTGACTGCATGAATAAGCCAGATGGGAATCAGGGCGAATTGTACCACGCTGAAAACCGTGTAACATGGCGCCTCTTTTAAAAATGGGAATGACAGGACGAGTTCGATGGCGGAATTCGACAAGGTAGTACTCTCCTACTCGGGAGGTCTGGACACCTCGGTGATCCTTAAGTGGCTGCAGGAAACCTATGGTTGCGAGGTGGTGACCTATACAGCAGATCTGGGTCAGGGAGAGGAACTGGAACCGGCTCGGGAAAAGGCGGCCAGCATGGGCGTCAAGGAAATCTTCATCGACGATGTTCGGGAAGAGTTCGTGCGTGACTTTGTGTTCCCCATGTTTCGCGCTAATACGATTTATGAGGGTGAGTACCTGCTGGGTACCAGTATTGCCCGACCGTTGATTGCCAAACGCCTTGTCGACATTGCCAATGAAACCGGTGCCCAGGCGATTGCGCACGGTGCTACCGGCAAGGGAAATGACCAGGTTCGATTTGAGCTTGGCGTCTATGGGCTGAAGCCGGACGTTACTGTCATTGCCCCCTGGCGCGACTGGGACCTGAATTCCCGGGAAGCCCTGATGGACTTTTGTGAGAAACACCAGATCAAGGTCGACCAGAAGCACGAGGGCGAGAAATCACCTTACTCAATGGACGCCAATCTGCTACATATTTCTTACGAAGGCGGAATTCTGGAAGACCCTGCCGCTGAACCTGAAGAACCCATGTGGCTTTGGACCGTATCTCCAGAGGACGCTCCGGATACGCCAACCTATGTAGAGCTCGACTACGTCAAGGGAGATGTGGTCGCGGTTGATGGCAAGGTCTTGACGCCCGCGGAAATACTGGCGCACCTTAACAAGATCGGCGGAGCTAATGGTATTGGCCGAGTGGACATTGTTGAGAATCGTTATGTCGGCATGAAAGCGCGCGGTTGCTACGAAACACCGGGCGGAACCATCCTGCTCAAAGGCCACCGTGCGATTGAGTCAATTACCCTGGACCGTGAACTGGCACACCTGAAAGACGAGCTGATGCCGCGTTATGCGTCACTGATTTACAACGGGTACTGGTGGTCGCCTGAACGCAAGGCTCTGCAGGCATTGATCGATGAATCCCAGGAACACGTGAACGGCAAGGTCAGGCTGAAACTTTACAAGGGTAACGTCATGGTGGTTGGCCGGGAGTCAGCCTCAGACAGCCTTTACGACGCTGATATTGTGACGTTCGAGGATGATGCCGGGGCCTACGACCAGTCGGATGCGGGAGGTTTCATCAAGCTGAACGCGCTCCGGCTCAAGCTCGCCACCAGGCTCGGCCGCAAACTCAACTAGACGCCTGCCCTTGCCTCGACTCGGAGACCTCAAGTCGAGAATCCCGGGACGTCTAGTCATGCTCGCTGCCACGAGATTCCATTGCTCGGTACCGGGTACCGCATTGTCAGCACCGGCGTAAACCCATCCCTGGGGCCTGACACGAAACCGTCCAGGTTTCGAGTCTGCTGACAACGGGTACCCGATCCCTCGCCTCAGGATTCTCGCGAGATTCGTGAAGCGAGCGCGCCCGGGGAACCGGTCGCGGCAGACTGGAGGGCAGGGACAGCCCGAAAGTCAGCGTTACAGGGACGTACTTGAGCGGTGCCGAGACCGGTTACCCGAGGCAGCGAGCATGCTCAGACGTCCCGGGACTCTCCTATAGTTCGAGGTGGTGGGCTTACTGCTGCAGAGTCCGCTTGTAGGTTTCCTGGATGATGAGCGCATGGTAGCTGGCACGATGGCGTTTCAGTTCCATGTCTTCTACCACCTGATCCTTGGTGTCGTGCCAGACCTCCATCTGTTCCGGTGAAAGAATCATCTCAAGTGAACTGACAGTAAAATCCATCTCGACACCTGCTGCGTGAAACAGTCGGGTCAGCCAGGGTTTGTCGACAACCCAGCCATCGGTATAGACCGTTTTGCCTGCAAGGATATCGTTCAGGAAGTTTGCGACGTCCTGCATGGGTTTGCCGTAAGTCTCCAGTATGTCCCTTGAGATCCTGTGCACAGTTTCTGCATCATCATCCCAATGGGTCCAGTCCGGTGCCGGTGCAATGAGGGTGCAGAACTTGCTGCCATCTTCCAGGGCGAGTCCAATCTCAATTGGGTAACTGTCTCCGCCGAATCCGGATGCTTCGACGTCGACGATCAGGGGTTCGTGAGGCTGTGGCATGTTAGTCTGGTATCAGGGCTTGCCCAGATCATAGAGGCACGAACGCGCTCAATCCAGTTCTGTCTTGTCTTTAAATTCACAAAGGTCAGAAATCACACACGCACCACATTTGGGCGTTCTTGCCGTACAGATATACCGGCCATGCAGAATCAGCCAGTGGTGGGCGTCGCGGATGAATTCGTCCGGAATGACCTTAAGCAGTTTTTTCTCTACCTGCAGGACATTTTTGCCTGGCGCAAATTTTGTCCGGTTGGAAAATCGGAAGATGTGCGTGTCGACTGCCATCGTTGGTTCCCCGTACGCGGTGTTGAGCACCACGTTGGCGGTCTTGCGTCCAACGCCCGGCAGTGCTTCCAGCTCTTCCCGGGTCCTTGGGACCTGAGAGTTGTAATTGTTAACCAGGATCTTGCAGGTCTTGATGATGTTCTCGGCCTTGGCGTTATAAAGACCAATAGTCTTGATGTAGCTTTTCAGTTTCCTCAAACCCAGGGCAGCAATCGCTTCCGGCGTATTGGCGACGGGATAGAGTTTTTCCGTCGCTTTGTTAACGCTGACATCCGTCGCCTGGGCAGAAAGGATCACAGCGATCAGAAGCTCAAAATCAGAGTCGTACTTGAGTTCCGTGGTCGGGTTGGGGTTTTCTGCCCGCAGGCGGGAGAGAATCTCAAAGCGTTTTTCTGCGTTCAACGAACAGCTCCATCGATGACGTTTTTCAGCGCGATCAGGCAACCCAGGGTCAGGAACGCACCCGGTGGCAGCACCAGCAGGAGGAATCCTGAATCGGCGACCTGAATCGTAACATCCGGCAGACCTGTCAGCAGGTGCAGGTTGGCAAACAATGTGCCCTGGCCGACCAGTTCCCGCACGGTGCCCATCAGCAGCAGCACAAGCAAAAATCCTGTGCCCATCATGAAACCATCCAATAGCGAATTCAGTACCGGGTTCCTTGATGCAAAGGCTTCCGCACGACCGAGTAGCGTGCAGTTTGTGACAATCAGGGCCACGAACAACCCAATGCGCTGGTGCAACTCGAAGAATGCATACTGCAGAGTCAGGTCGGCCAGAGTGACAAAGGTGGCAATGATCATGATCTGGACCGGCAGGCGAGTCTCCTCGTCCAGCCAGCCGCGAACCAGGCTGATCACCAGGTTAGATAGCGTAAGTACCACAAGAGTGGTGACCCCAAGACCGAGACTTGTCGCGAAGCTGTTGGATACAGCGAGCAAAGGGCAGAGTCCCAGTAACTGAACCAGTGCAGGGTTGCTGGACCAGAGACCCTCGCGGGTAATCGAACTCACTGGATTAGGACCTCGCTGATTGCCTGTGTGACTGCCCGTGAAGTAATCGTCGCCCCGGTGATGCCGTCGATATCTCCCGCGGGTGCCAGCGCCCATCTGGTGTTCGAGTCTGTTCCGTCGAACTGCGTGATCCAGGGTGAGACAGTGATGTCGATCTTGTCGCCAATCCCCGCGGTTTCCCTGTGACGTGTGACGCGCACGCTGAGCACCTGTTTCTCGGGTGTAAAGGCCACAAGCATCGAGATGTCGCCATTGTACCCTTGTGCGGTAGTCATTCGTTTGATGTGTGCGACGATTGCCTCGTCACTGCTGACTTCGAACCCACCTGGCGTTTCGACAATATCAGGGGAAGACGTCTCCCGGCTGACCATTTCACGCAGCAACTTCTGTTCAAAGAATTTCTGGTTTTCGGCAATGACGCCCCGGGTCTGATGATTCAGGCCAGCCAGGAGCAGTGCACAGGCTAGAGCAAGAACCGCGGGTTTAAGCAGTTTCATGTACGCCCTCCCGGCCCTGGAAGTAGTGATCAATAATCGGCGAAGCTGCATTCATGAGCAGTACGGCAAAGGCTACGCCTTCCGGGTAACCACCAATGGATCTAATGATGAAAGTGACGAGCGCAACCGCGGCAGCAAACAACAGGATCCCGGTGGGGTAGGCTGGGCGGCTGACAGGGTCGGTGATGATGAAGAAGGCGGCAAGCATGGTGGCACCTGAAAACAGGTGAAACATCGGAGAGCCAAGACTGGCGGATGAGCCACTATCAAAAAACACGGCAGCCAGGAGCGCCAGCATCGCGAGGAAAGTTGCTGGCACCTTCCAGTTAATGATCTTCAGGTAAATCAGCGCGATACCCCCAATCAGAAAAGCAAGATTGATGATCATCCACTTCTGGAAATTGTCCGCTGCGGCACCGGTGAAGTATTCCTGGTTGGTTGTGGCCTCCCGGAATTTGTAGTCATCCAGTGGTGTGGCTGAGGTCATTCCATCGTATGTCGGAAAACCCTGGCCAAACGTAATTTTGGCCTGGATCACCGTTGCAGGGTCGTTAGTAGCGCTCGCCGGCCAGAAAGACATGGCCAGCGGGAACGATACAATCAACATTGCGTATCCGACCATCGCCGGATTGAATACATTGTGGCCTGTTCCGCCGTAGATGTGTTTTCCAAACACCAGGGCAAACACGGTACCGAGCACGGTGATCCACAGCGGCAACAGTGGGGGAAGGCAAAGGGCGATCAGCACACCGGTCAAGATGCTTGCGAAGTCGGTTTGCCAGGGTCGACGCCGCAATTGCATAACGACGAAGTCTGTCACCAGCGCGGCAACCATGCAGGTGACAAGGTTCAGCAGGACACCAATGCCAAAGTGCCAGGTGTATGCCAACACACCCGGTATCAGTGCCAGCAGTGTATAGATCATGATCAGCCGGCTATTCATGACTCTCCCTTCAGCGATGCCAGCAAGGCGGCCCTGTCATCTGCACTTGGGCGCTTGGCAACACGGGTTTCCTTGCTGGCTTGCCTGGATTCCCTTGCGATGTAACGTGTTTCTGCCGCTTCCGCAGCCAGCTTTGCCCGAAGTTCTCTGCGTGCTCTTGCCTTGCTGGTTTTGAAGATGTCTGTCAGTGGAATCTCGCTTGGGCACACGCGATCACACAGCCTGCATTCAATGCAGTCATTGAGTTTCAGGACGCTGGTGCGTTCGTTGTTGTCTCGATACCAGTACAGTAGTTGTGGTTGCAGGGATTTTGGGCAGGCAACGGCACAGTCGCCGCAGTTGATGCAGGGTTTTTTTACGTCCGGAAAGTCTGGAACAGCGCTTTCTTCCTGCAGCACCATATCGATGCAATCCACCGGGCAGGGCTCGCGGCAGAGATCGCAACCGGTACAGGCTGATTCCAGTACCGTATGCATCTGGCCCTGTGCACCAATGATCGCGTCTACCGGGCAGGCCACGATGCACAGTGTGCAGCCGATACATTCATGCTCCCGTATCACGGCTACTGCAGGTGGTGTTTCGATACCGACAGATTCGTCCAGCGGCAAGGGTTCGCGCCCAAGTAGATCGGCCAGAACCTCGATGGTCGATGCGCCGCCGGGAGGGCACTTGTTGATGGCCTCTCCCCGGACGATAGCCTCCGCGTAGGGTCGACAGCCGGGATATCCGCACTGTGCGCACTGTGTTTGTGGCAGCTTGCCGTTAATCTCTTCTATGAGTTCATCGGTTGCGGGTGCAAATCTCTGCCTTGATGCAGTCAGCATCCAGGCAGACAGCAGGCCAAGACCCGTTAATATGGCAACATCCAACAGCATCAGGACATCCCCGCAAAACCCATAAATGCCAGCGAGATGATGCCCGCGGTGATCATATTGATCGCGGATCCCCTGAATGGCGCCGGGATGTCGGCACCTTGCTGCTTTTCCCGAATAGCGGCAAACATGATCAGCAGACCTGAAAAACCGACCGCGGCGCCGAAACCATAAAGGATCGACTCGGCCAGGCCGTGGGTTTCCCTGACATTAAGCAACGCAACAC
>JADHNI010000025.1 GCA_016779585.1 Pseudomonadales bacterium | reverse complement strand
GCAAGGTAGCCCCGGTCACGAATACCCGCTGCTTGTGCGCTGTATGCTGACAGGCGCCAGTGTGCATCTTCAAGCGTCATGATGCCCTTGTCACGAACCCACTCTGCGATGAATTCTGTCGGGTAGGTGCCGGTTGTCAGGAACTTGGTGTGCGCCCCACCGTCTGATAGTCCCGGCACAGCGTAGTCACAATTTGCAACTTCGCTCATGACCTTCGTATCGATTTCCCGTGGGATACTCTGCCAGCCATTCTGCAGGTTGCAGGCAATGGAGAAATCAAGGAACACATCAATTGGGTGCTTATCCAGCTCCTTCGCAATTTCCCTGACCTTGTAGCCCTCCCATTTCGCCAGCTCCGGCGCATCGTCAGTGACATACGCCAGGAGCAGGTCATCGATGGAAACCCCAAGCCGAACCTCCAGTTCCTCAGTTCCGCCACCGGCGAGCGGCGCCTTGCCTTCATCCCACTCTTCTAGTATCGCGGCCCGGCGGGCAGGATCACGCATCTTGACGAGGCGCTCTTCCAGCGAACCGAGCGTCAGGTCCCGCCAGAGGGGTGATGAATCGAACAGGTTCCAGTCTTCCAGCGTGAACTGGTAATCAATCGCGCAGGTCACTGCCTGGGCAATGATCCTGTTGCCAGCCTCATTCTGCTGCTTCAGCCAGTCGATAATAACGTGGTGCGCCTCAGCAGGTGCACCATGCTGGTCATTACGCGGCGCGAGTGTATTGAAGATAACCGGACGGCCGGATTCTTCTGCAAGAAACTGGGCTGTCTTTGGCGGGCCGATCATCTGGATGATACCGCGCTCCATTTCCCCAAGTGAGCGCGCAAAGAACGACAGGTCTTCGTTACTCATGAGGTCTGTGATCATCGGTGTGCCGTCATAATCACGCTGGATCGTTGCTTCACCGGCAAGTTGTGCTGACCAGCCACAGGCCCCGACATCCATCGCTTCTTTCAAAAGGCGCAGTGCTTCTAACTTTTCCCCATCCGAAAGTGAACGACTCTTGGCATCTTCCACGGAACCCATCACCCAGCTCATGAGAGGATTCAGTCCAACATAGGACAGCATGTTGATACCCTTGGGCGTACGATGCACAGAATCCAGGAATTCGGGGAAGGTCTCCCAGTCCCAGGGCATACCCTGCTGCATGCACTCGAGGGGCACTGCCTCATTACGCGCCATAGTGAGCATGGCGCGATCCCGCGCACCAGGTCGTACCGGCGCAAATCCAAACCCACAGTTACCGATGACGACACTGGTTACACCATGCAAACCTGATATTGCACACCAGGGGTCCCAGAAGACCTGGCTGTCATAGTGCGTGTGCAGATCCACCACACCCGGCGCGACCATCAGGCCATCGGCGTCAATGATCTCGGCACCATTGCTGTCAGATAGTCGCCCCATGGCAGTGATACGGCCATCACTGATACCGATGTCCGCCTTGAAGCGCGGACTGCGCCGGCCGTCGATGACGGTCCCGTTTTTTATTACTAAGTCATAGGTGGACATGGCAATCTTCCTAGGTGGACAGTTTTTATAATATGTTCACCTGGAAGAGAAAAGCAAGTCTAAACGGCAAGCACCAGGTAGCACTAGCAATCGATGCGCCGCTCGGCCCTTCTCTCGAATGCAGCCCGAAGCCGCTTGAGGCGCTCAGGTGTCAGCGGGAATCTCCAAATGACAAACACCGAACCTGCATAGAGCAACATGGGTGGAATCGTCAGCGTCAGAGTGAGAGCGAGCAATTCGTCAGGACCATTGACGCCATTCGGGTCAAATCCGAAGAAACTCACCACCGGCAGTGCAATGCCAACTGCGATCGCCTGGAAAAACTTCTGACCGAGTGACCACACAGCCATGTAGGAACCTGCCACATGCTGGCCGGTTCGAAGACCCGCCACTTCAATCAGGTCGGCTTTCATGGAAAGGGAAATCGCAACAAAGTTGCCACTCGCAATACCGTAAAGACCAAGCACAGTGCAGAACAGCAGAACGTCACCGGGACCGAGAAGCAGGTAGCCTGGTGTTGCGATCACATAGATCACAGCGCCCGCCATCCAGGTTTCCTTCTTGCCGATGCGATAAGAAATCCATACCCAGCATGGCAGGGATGCCAGTTGAGTCAGGTAAAAACCCAGCAGCAGGACCTGGGTGCTGGTTTCCACATCAACAACAAAGGCGGCAAACAGCATAAACAATGATGATGCCCACGTGGTTCCCATAGTCAGCATCAGGAACCCGATGAAGAGAATCACAAAAGAACCGTTTTTGAACATCTGGACGCTGCTGGCGATGACACTGACCTGCTGTTTGGTACGCTCCCGAACGTGTTCCGGTACTTTCCAGAGTGCTACGAACATCAGGACCGGCAGCAGCACCAGCGCCATGAAACCGACAATGGTCAGCCCTTCACGAGGTGTTGAACCATAGCCGAGAAGATGCCCCGAGATCGTTGGGATGGCGAGCACGCTGACATTACCAAGGTAACCGAATGCCTGGCGCCAACCTGTGATTCGCGTGCGCTCATCATAGTCATCGGTGAGTTCCGCACCCCAGGCAAAATAGGGAATGTTGATCATCGTCCAGCCCAGCCACAGCAGCATGGACCAGATCAGGAGGTGCCAATTGTTTACGGCACCCATCGGTGCAAATAGCTGCCAGGCCGAAAACATCATGACGATAGCTCCAGCCGCCATCCAGGGTTTGCGCTTGCCAAATCGCGTATTGGTCCGGTCACTCAGGTAACCAATCAGCGGATCAGTGATGACATCCGAGATGCGAGCGAGCATGAGGATGAGCCCCACGTCCGCCAGTTCCAGCCCAAGGTCGCGGCTGTAGACATAGGGCAGGTAAAGGGACACCGGGACGGCGGCAAGGTACACCGCGTAATCCGGAAGTCCAAAGTAAACAAGTGTACGCCGGCGAAGCATATCTAGTCCGGCAACCCAAGCACCCGTTTGGCAATGATGTTGAGCTGCACTTCTTTGGTACCACCCGCAATGGTCAGGCTTTTCTGATACAACCAGCGCTTCTGCGCCGCGAGCTCTTCCTCGGTTGCACCGCTCGCCTCATCCCAGCGAAACCCCTGGGAGCCCATCGCTTCCATCAGCAGTTCATCACCAGCCTGGATGTTGAGCGCATTGGTAAGTTTCACCACCGATGAAGCGAAGCCGGGCGCACGACCCTGGCTCTCTGCGATCGCACGCTGCTGGGTGATTTTTTGAATCCTGGTATTCATGTCATTCTGGACAAGGCGATCTCTCAACTCCCGATCAGCGATCCTGCCGTCTTTCTCCCCCACATAGTGACGGACCTTGTCGGGCAGGCTGTAGGCTTCGCTTCTCCCACCCTGCGAACCTGAAATGTTAATCCCGGCGTGGGTCGACCGTTCAAATTGCAGCAGTCGCTTGCCTACCGTCCAGCCCCGGTCAACTCCACCAATCACATTGCTGACAGAGGTGACAGCATCTTCGAATACGGTTTCACAAAATGGGGACGCGCCCGAGATAAGACGGATAGGATGCACACTCACGCCTGGCTGATGCATGTCGACAAGCACAAGACTGATACCTTCATGCTTGGGCTTGTCAGGTGAGGTCCGGACCAGTAGAAAAATGTAGTCACAGTAGGTTGCATCTGACGTCCAGGTCTTCCTGCCGTTGATGACGTAATTGTCACCATCCCGCACAGCTCTCGTTGAGAGCGCCGCAAGGTCCGAACCTGCACCTGGTTCCGAATACCCCATCGCCCAGGCCCCCTCTCCTCTGGCGCAGATTGGTAACCATTCCTCTTTCTGCTCTTCAGTGCCAAACTCCAGAATAGTGGGCCCGATATAATTTACACAGCGACCCGTCAGGGGTGGTCGCGCATCAATGCGCTTCATTTCATCGATAAGGATGCTGTACTGCTCCCGGTCAAGATCTGCCCCGCCGTACTCCTTTGGCCAGGTTGGTACGGTCCAGCCCTTCTCAATCATCCGGTCAAGCCAGACACGCGTATCCGGCTCAAGCTCGATGGACTTGCTTCCAATAGGCACATAGCCTGTTCCCCTGGCACCGGGTGGGCAGTTTTCTTCCAGCCAGGCGCGAGTCTCTTCACGAAAATCACTCATGACTCTCAGACCTCAAACTGAAAGTGCTTGCTTTTCCGAACCACCCTTCCTGCGGAAGGTGAGGCGAAGTGAGTGCCGAACACAAGCAGACTTTCATCAGCGAATTCTCCCAGCCGTTCAACCCGGGTTTTCTGCGCCATGGGTGTATCCCAGTCTGCTTCACATTCCCAGTAAGGCTCTTCCATCTGGCAGGGATGGTGGAGAAAGTCACCCGTAATGACCGCACGCTCTCCCTTCGAGGAAATCACAACACTGACATGTCCTGGTGTGTGCCCAGGCGTTGGCACGAGGCACACCTCGTCGCAGATTTTTTCGTTCATGTCGACGAATCGTGCCAGTCCGGCATCAATGACCGGCTGGATCGAATCAACGATGAACTCATTGTAAAGAGGGTTGCTGCGTTGGGCATCGGTGTACTCCCATTCAGCTTCCCCAAACAGGTACTCTGCCTGCGGAAAGGTGGGCACCCACCTGTCACCCTCAAGTTTCGTGTTCCAGCCGACGTGGTCTGTATGCAGGTGCGTGCATAACACCGTATCAATGGACTCAGGCGGGTAACCTGCGGCCGCCATGTCATCCATAAACTTTGTCTGCAGGTTTGCCCAGAACTCCATGGCTCGCTGCTTGTCATTGCCAAGACAGGTATCAACAACGATTGTCTTCGTCGGTGTGTCCAATACCAGGGCATGAATACTGATTCGGCAATTACCTTGCTCATCAGCGAAATGGGGCTGCAGCCATGGCATGGCCAGGATGTTTTCTTTCGTAGCATCAGGAAGCAGGAACATTGGTCCCGTGGTCTCCCCTTCCACTATCCGCGTGATTTTGACATCACCAATCTGCCAGACATTTTCTGCCATTAACTGCTCCTTTATCGCGATAGAATCGTCACGCCACTGATACCCGGCGCGCCATAAACATGTGTGTAGGCGACCCTGGGGTCACCTTCAACCTGGCGGCTGCCGGCATCACCACGCAACTGCAGGACATTCTCATAAACCTGGCGGAGCCCGGATGCACCAATAGGTTCGCCGTTGGCAAGGCATCCACCGTCCGTATTAACAGGGAAGCGGCCACCGATCTCGGTTTCACCGTTCGCGAGCATCACTTCCTGCTCGCCGTGTTCGCAGAAGCCATTTTCTGCCATGTGCATGATCTCAGCACCGGATTCCGTGTCCTGCAGCTGGGCAAGGTCCACATCTTTCGGCCCAAGGCCCGCCATTTCATAAGCTGCCTTCGAGGCATCTATCGTCGGGCCGTCACCTTCTTCCAGCGACAGCGACGGCGCTGTCACTTCGAAACTACCGAATCTGCGCGAACGTACGATGGCAGAACGAAGGTAAATCGGATGCCGCGTGTAGCGGTGTGCAATATCGGCACGGCAAAGAACAAGTGCCACGCCACCTTCACCCGGATTACAGAACATGTATTGTGTCAGCGGGTAAGAAAGCATCGGGGACTGCAGAATCTCATTTTCTGTCAGAGGCTTCCTGCGCCAGGCCATCGGGTTCTTTTCCCCGTTGCGAAACGCCTTGGCGGCAACCCTGGCAAGGGCGTCGTTGGTAATACCGTATCGTTCCATGTAGCGATTGATTTTCATCGCGAAGAACTGGGTAGTCAGCGCCATCCCACTGCCTCCATACCAGTTGCGACCGTTTCCGCCCGGACCTGCCGGGGAAAAAGCTCCACGCGGGTGTTTGTCGAATCCGATGGCTATACCCAGGTCATAGAGACCACTGTGTATCGTGTTATAGGCTGAAAACAGAGCCGAGCCGCCGGTGGCGCAACCGTTGGTCACGTTGATGAACTGAATACCGGTCAGCCCAAGCATTGACACCATTCGATCAGGGTCACCTGCTGCACGACTGCCACCAAAGGCAAACTGGATATCACTCCACTCAACACCGGCATCCTTGCAGGCTGCACGAACAGCAATCGCACCCTGCTCCATGCCACTCACACCTTCATGCCGCCCAAAAGGATGCATCCCGATTCCAACAATCGCCACATCGGTCATGATGTTTTACTCGCAGAAAATTAATATCACATGTTATATTTAATTCTGTCGCTACATCAACTGAATATGAAGGAAGGAGTTCATGAGCGAACCCGCTATGAAAAGCTTCAACGAAAAGATCATCGAGGAATTTCGCGCCAATGGCGGCAAGGTCGGTATGTTTGCCGACTATCCCATGGTTATTCTCCACACCATCGGAGCAAAGTCTGGTAAGCCACAACTGGTACCCCTGGTACTCACCATTAATGAGAAGCAGGAATGGATCCTGTTTGCGACCTTTGCGGGCTCACCGAAAAACCCCGCTTGGGTCTACAATCTCCGGGCTAATCCACAAATAGACATTGAATACGGTACAGAAACGTTTAAAGCCAACGTCTTAGAATTAAACGAATCCGAGGCGCAAGCCGTTGTGAATGAACACACCAGTCACTCAGAGCAATTTGCCGGATATGTGAAATCAGCTGCACCGCGACGCATCCCGGTTTTCAGGGTCGAACGCCTCTAACACCTGCCTTAGTGAGCGGTCATCCCGGCATCGATGGTGAACTCAGCACCGGTCACGTAGTTAGCCTCGTCTGAGGCAAGGAACACCACAGTAGCGCCAATATCTTCCGGCTGCCCTGCGCGGGCGAGCGGCACTCTTGAAGCCGGAATTCGCGACTCAATGCCATCATTACCGACAGCTGAAGCCTGCATGTTGGTCCAGATCACCCCGGGGAATATCGTGTTGCAACGGATATTGTCCGGTGCACCGTCCATGGCGACTGATCGACTCATTGCTCTTACGCCGCCCTTTGCAGCAGCGTAAGCTCCGCAGCGCGACATGCCAACGAGTGCAGCCACCGAAGAGACGTTAACAATTGAACCACCGCCCCCCTGCTGGCGCATCTGTCTGACGGCAGCCTGGCAACCCAGAAACACACTGGTCAGGCTGACGCTGATCTGTCGATTGAAATCATCGATATCCAGTTCCATAAAGGGCTTCAGGATCGCAATGCCTGCATTATTCACCAGCACGTCGAGCTGGCCGTAGGTCTCAATTGTTGCATCAACTAGGGTCAGCCAGTCGCGTTCATCGACGACATCCTGCTGAACAGCGATCGCTTCACCGCCCGCATTCCTGATGCTATCCGCACACGCTTCAGCACCGGCTTTATCTATGTCAGTGACAACGACCTTCGCACCTTCACGTGCCAGCATCTGGGCACTGGTGTAACCGAGCCCCGGATTGGAGGCACCGCCCGTTACAATCACTACCTTGTCCTTAACCCGTCCTGCCACTTTTCATCTCCTGAATCGAAAAGACTGAAAAGTAGCACGTGTTGTCTTTATGTGTCAGCATCCCGGAGGATTCCCCGAGGGGACACTCAAGGAGAAACTTTATGAAGATCGGTATTTCAGTCAGCTCATCCCACTACGTGGAAGACCCCCATGAAGGAGCAAGAAACATGATTGAGCGCGCGCGAGCTGCGCGGGATGCTGGCCTCGACAGCCTGTTCGTCGGCGACCACCACGTCACTCCTTTTCCCTACTACCAAAACAACGTCATCCTTGCTCGCATGCTGGCTGAGTGGGGGAACAGACCATTTGGCGCTCTCTACCTGCTCCCTTTGTGGCACCCGATCCTGCTTGCAGAACAAATTGGCACACTGGCCAGCCTGTCAGAAGGACCATTTATCATGCAGTGCGGGCTTGGAGACGCACGGCAAGGAAAGGCTCTCGGCATCGATATGTCGCGTAAGGTTGGTATGTTTGTCGAGAGTATCCGAATAATGAGAGCGCTTTGGAACGGCGAAACTGTCAGCGAATCTCGATACTGGAACATTAAGGAGGCCTGCATCTCTCCTGTGCCATCCCGGAAGGTGGATATCTGGGTGGGGGCTACTGTGGATGCCGCCATCGAGCGAACAGCGAAACTGGCGGAAGCATGGCTGGCCAATCCAGGACTGACAAGCAACGAGGCCGGCGAAGCGATCAGCAGGTATCAGCAATACTGCGCAGAGCACGACAGAATACCCACCGCCGTGGCAGTTCGAAAGGATATGTACATCGGCAGTTCGAGCGAAGAAGCACGTGCCACTGTGCAGCCATACATTGAGAAAGGTTACCGCGGGATATCACCCGAAGCTCTGTTGGTTGGTTCCGTCGAGGAAGTGGCGGCACAGATTCGCTCATTGCAGGGACAGGGATACACAGATGTTATTGTCCGCAACATCAGTACCAATCAGCGGGAATGCCTCGATTGCATACATCGGCTCGCGGAAGTAAAAGCACTGGTCTAGGTTACAGCGAGTGAAATAGCTCGGGCTGGCGAGTTTCAGCAATCGTGTTTATTGTCCTGTTTCTAACTACCAGGGTGACTAACGCACCATGAGTTTGCTTGAAATTCTTGACCACACAGGTGTGTTCGTCTTTGCCATCACCGGGGCACTTGTCGCCGTGAGAAAGGAGATGGACATATTCGGCTTCGTGGTTCTTGCCCTGATGCCAGCTGTCGGAGGCGGAACACTGCGGGATATCATGCTGGACGTTCCGGTCTTCTGGATTGTCGATAACACCTATCTGTTTGTCACACTGGCAGCTGCTATCGTGACCTTTTTCGCACACCGCCTGATTCAACGTCTCTCAGAGCTGTTGACCTGGCTTGATGCACTGGGGCTCTCGGTTTTTTGCGCCATCGGCTGCGCAAAGGCCCTGGAACTCGGTTACGGGCCGGTCGTCGCCGTGGTGATGGGGGTCATCACGGCAGTCGCAGGGGGAATCGTCAGGGACGTGATTGCCAATGAGTCACCCCTTGTACTGCACAAGGAGGTATATGCCACGGCGGCTTTCGCGGGCTCTGTGGTTTTTGTGGTATCCCCGATGCCAGACCAGGTTTCGCTGCTGGCTGCCATCATCACGGCCTTTGTCGTACGTGGGCTGGGCATCACCTTTGGCTTGTCGTTACCCACCGTCAAACACAGCTAGCCGATCTTCACCATCGACGGCAGGGTTTCAAACGCAAACACCAGGTCGTAAGACTGCCGCGGATCATCATCCGTACCCGCCTCCCAGCCGTGCCATGGATAGAACACCGCGCCACTAGGCAGCATGACGGGCTGCCCGGTCTCATTGTCGATATCAAAGAACGGGCCATGTTCGAAACCGTCAGCAATGGGATATCGGGTTTTCTCCGCACCCGGCTCTGCACACTCATACATGCCACCCGCGCCGGTGCCATTGCTGATGACCAGGTGTGTTTCCGCAAAGGCAGGTGCCAGCGGTGATGGATCGTGGCCATGATTGTGCGTCGTCAGGTCAACGCCCTTCCCCGCCGTCCAGATATTCAGGAAACAGGTTTCTTCGCCGGTATCACAAATCAGGTGAAAGCCCGGTCCTATGTAAGCATCGGCACCGCTGAACGCATCTGTGACGTGACCGAACTGCTCATCAAAACTTCTCCACACCAGCGCTTCGGATAACGGCCCTCCGAAAGTGAGTTCATCCATGGCATGGACCGGCGTCACTTCAGCTTCGGTCACGATGGTCACAAAGGCACCCTCTGCACCCGCGACAATGCGCTCACCGTTAAAGCTCGTGTCCTGCAGGCCGCGTGGTTCGCAGAACGCCCTGCGCCCGGGTTGCACCAGGAAACCGCTAATGACTTTGACCAGGTTGCGCCGCGCGGGTTGCTTGAGCGCGAGGGGTTGGCCCGGTGGGATCCAGGCAAACTGTATCGTTCGTTCTCCCAGGTGCCACTCGGGTGATACCTCTGTCTCATCCGGGTGCTCAAACAGGACGTTGATATTGCCCCGCTCTTCATTGATAGAAGTTTTCATCAGGTAAACGCTTCCCGACTGCAACGCTCAAAAATCTGCCTGGCTCGATCATAAGGGTCGGGAAACGTGTTTCGCAGGTTCTTCGAGCGAATCTCGAGACTCACATCGAGACCGGAGCGGCAAACCGCTTCAATGTCAGTACGCCGTGCTTCTCCTTCGCCCAGGCAGCACCGGCTGTCGACCGCGGCTTCGATGTAATCCTGGCCACTCATGGATGCTGACGACTGGAAAAAGTCGCAGGCCTGCACATAGGAAAATTCACCAGTGTCCAGGTCCGGCAGACTGTCACCGGCCCGATTCAGGTGCATCAGGTCAACCAGGATGCCTGCCTTCGGGTGATCTACGGCAGCGATAAAATCCCGTGCAGCACCGAGGGTGCGAATATTCGTAAACTCGCCGAACTCAAGATTAATCCGGATGTCTGCATCACCGGCTCGGTCGCAGATGTCTCGGAACTGGGCAACAGACGCGTTGTAATCCTCATGTACAGAAACCACAAGAACATTACGGGCACCAAGTTCAACCCCGGCGTCTACCGAAAGCCTGTGTGAGTCCGTGGCCGTATCGCCGCCAGCGAGCCAGAGTGCTTCAACATCGACAAGGCTGATACCTGTCTCGGCGAGCGCCGACCTGGTTTTGCCAAGCGCACCACTGTCCCAGGTGGTTTCGGGGTCAATCCACATACCGCTGGTCTCGAATCCAGCGGCCTGTGCAATCCTCGGAATGTCCCAAGGCATTGCGTCGGGTACACAACCCGCCGCCAACGCCCAATAGGGGTTCGTCATGCCTAGCGACCCGGGCCCGGTACTTCTGTTGCTTCATAGAAACTCGCCGAGACGCTCTTCGGCGGATTTGCCGCCATGGCCTGCTGGAAGTCAGCCATGTGCGGTTCCTGGAAATGTGCTTCCAGGTCCGCCATGGACTCCCACTTCTCGGTGATCCGCAGCACGTTAGGATTATTCAGCTCCACGGAGAAGGTGTAGTCATGGCAGCCAGATTCTGCCTGGCTTTTCTGTTCCATGATCGCAATTGCATCCTTCATGGCAGCGATAGTCTCTTCTGAGGCTTCAATCCTCGCGTTTACAACAATCATCCTGTTCCCTCTTCTGGTGTTAAAAATGTCAGTTGTTCTCTCAAACCATACTGCAAGGAGCAGCAATAGCATAGAGGTTGCAGAGCCCTTCGAGTCCTCGTATAAATGGGGAAACCCACAGCGAAGGGGTACCACCATGGCACAAAAATCAGATGCCGAGTTCAACTCGGAACTACAACGTAAAGGTCACCTGGCTTTTACATGGGATGACCTGGACAAGGTCGAACTGCCTACAGGCATTGTCACCAGCATGTACCGGGTGGGAGACCCCGCCGATCAAAGTTCACCCACGGTATTCAAAGTCTATTACCCGCCCGACTGCTACGTTGAAGCGCATACCCACGAGTGTGACTATACTGAAATCATCCTCGAAGGCACCCAGAAGGTCGGCGCCACCTGGCACAAGGCTGGTGATATCAGGATTGGTCTCGCCGACCGTGGTTATGGTCCTCTGGTGGCTGGTCCTGAAGGCACCACCGTACTCTTCATGTTCAAGGATGGTCGCTGGCCGGCGATAACCATTGGCAACAATGATGGTTCAACGCTTGGCAGTGAAGTGATTACCGAGCACTTCGAAGAAGTCAACGCAACCTGATGAGCGCTGCGGAACAACATGAAGACCTGATGGATCTGGCCCGCCGGGCGCTGGCTCATCAACAAAACCACACTACCGACATGACAGAAGCGGTCATGTCGATGCCCGTTGATGCATACACAGACCCGGGGAGATACCAGGCAGAGCGGACCCGGATATTCAAAACCCTGCCACTGGCGATGGCCCTGACCATCGAGTTGCCGGAACCCGGTGATTTCAAAACCATCTATGCCATGGATACACCCCTGTTACTGGTCAGGGGTGATGACGGTGTGGCGCGCGCTTTCCTCAACGTATGCCGGCATCGGGGCGCTCGCCTGTGCGAAAGTGACGCGGGCAACACACGCACTTTTTCCTGCCCCTACCATGCCTGGGTTTACGATCGACAGGGTGAACTCGTGAGCCGGTATGGTTCAAAAACATTCGGCGAAGTAAACCAGTCTGAACTCGGGCTGGCGCCGCTCGCCTGTGCGGAAGCCGCAGGCATCATCTGGGTCACCCTGGGGTCCGCCGAACCATTCGATATCGACAGCTGGCTTGGCGGCATGAAAGACAAGCTGGAGACGCTGGAACTGGACAGCTGGCACCTGTTCGATAAACGAGAGCTGGTCGGACCCGGTTGGAAGGTCACCATGGATGGCTATCTTGAGATTTATCACCACAATTCCGTGCACGGTGCGACCGTCGGCCAGCACACAATTGGCAACCTGCTGGTGCTCGACACTTTTGGCCCACACCAGAGACTCACCCTCGGCCGCAGAACCCTCGGTTCACTGGCAGAAGAGACCGAGGAAAACTGGGAACCGCTGCAACACATCCGGCTCGTGCATAACTGTTTCCCGAACCTGTCGATTTCCGGAATTCTTGGCGATCATTGCCTGGTCAGCCAGATATTTCCCGGTCCGACACCGGATACCACGAGCACTATCCAGATGGTGCTGTCTGCCCGGAAACCTGAAACGGAAGAAGAGTTGTCAGCAACGGAAAACTTCAGCGCCATGGTCCTGCAGGCAGTGCAGGATGAGGACTATCGCCTCGGCCTGTTGATCCAGGAAGGTATTACATCCGGTGCCAACCATGAATTTCTCTATGGCAAAAACGAACCCGCGGTGCAGAACTATCACAACTGGATCGCACACTTCATGCGCCAGGAAGCTGATATCAACTGGACTTAAGTCTCCTGCATTTCCAGGTAGGCGGCACGACCACGATTCAACAACCAGATGGCGATAGGTCCCACAACCAGTGACACCAACGCCAGTGATTTCGCCACAGCCAGGGTATCCGCAAAGATGTAGTCCGTTGAAGCCGCAACCAGTGTCGGCCCGAGGGCCAGTCCCAGCACATTGGTGGTCACGACGTAGAGACCGTTGACCACACCGCGCATATTATTCGGCGTTACTTCCTGCATCACTGTTGTAATGAGGGCCAGTGGCAAGGTCACGGAAAAACTGGCTAATCCAATACTGACCAGTGCCAGTTCTCCGGTAGGTTGAAACGGCAGGCTCAACAGCGAAAGTGTCGCCATCAGTGCACCCAGCATCGCAATCCTGAGCGGTGCATCCTGGTAACCCCGCTGAACCAGCCAGCGAGATACGACAGGGCCAGTCAGCACACCGGCAGAGCCCGCAACCAGTGCAATAACGCCATAGGTCCTGCCGGCATCAGCAAGATCCCATTCATAAACACGCAAAAGAATCGTCGGAGTCCATCCCTGAAGGCCATAGAGCATGACCACAATAAACGGCACACCCAGGTGCAGCGCGCCATAAACCTTCCTGTGCGCCATCAGATACTTCCAGACTTCACTCCACGGCGGCACTTCCGCCTGCGCTGCCTGCCTTCCCTTTCGTTCCGGTTCCCGGATGGTCGCCAGCAATGCCACAACGAGAATGCCGGGTAATCCCACCGCAATGAAGGTAGCCTGCCAGGGTGCAACCACACCGATCAGCGGCAGGGATACCTCATCAACGGTGCGACTCCAGTCCAGCACCTCGGCACCCGCAATCATCGCAAGGCCTGCGCCAAGATATGGGCCCATAAGGTACACACTAATCGGTCTTGCCAGCCGCTCCGGCCTGAAATAGTCTGCCAGTACCGACCAGGCTGCCGGCGTCAGCGCAGCTTCGCCCGCGCCGACACCAAATCGGGCAATCAGCAGCTGCGTGTAATTGCGGGACAGACCACAGGCGATCGTCGTTGCACTCCAGACCAGTACGCCGCCGATCATGATGCCGATGCGGTTAAAGCGATCCACGAGTCGGCCAATCGGCACACTGGCAAGAATATAGGTCACCGCGAAGGCGAGCCCCTGGAGAAAGCTGATCTGGGTATCTGATACCTGCAGGTCCTGTCTGATGGGTTCCACCAGCAGGTTGAGTACCTGGCGATCAACAAACGAAAACGTAAAGGCGATCAGCAGGATAACCGTAACGATCCAGCCGCGGCGCTCTGATGGCCAGTCTGAGTGTTCGGGCTCGGCCATGTCAGACAGCCAGGTCACCCATCATGCGATGTTCAGCACTCGCATGCTCCAGCGTCATGTCGAAGATTCGCCAGCCATGATCCATGGAAAACCGGACCTTGTCTTCATAAGTGCCGAGCACGACACGAACCCTTCGATCTGGCCATGCGTGCCAGGCATGCAGGTAGCTCGACATGCTGGCCGTACCACACACGATGTCACCCCCATCAAATCTCACGTTTTCAAAACGCACAAGCTGGGTGCCGATGAGGTGTTGGGTTGTTTCATAATCCTTCAAGGCGTTGGTCACGACATCGATCCACGCCTGTGGACCCTCGCCCTCGAGCGGATGGTCTGTACCGGTTACCCGAACCTTTACGTCGTCCGTGAATATTCGATGATAGGTTTCGATGCCGAACCTGCGCGCTTCTTCATCGTCTGTTTTACCCAGGGCATCGGTCGCCCTGCCGTAAAGCCGCCGCAGGTATTCGATTTCCTGGCGCGCAAGCGCCAGCTGGTAGTGTTCTTTTGGTGTGAGTGCAATATCGTCAAGCATGATTTTTTCTTCTTATTATTTGCGACTTGAATCCAGCCAGTGTTAGATTCACGTGATATCGCACTCACGTCAACTGCATTCATGTTCAAGGTTTTCGCATTCCTGAAACGCAACACCCACCTGCTCAGCCACGATGAATACCGGGCCGGGCATGTCGGATACCATTGCGGCCAGAGCCGCCGCCTGAAAGACATCAGGGGCTATCTCGTTAACATCTGGACAAACGAGAGTTTCAGGGGCCAGGTCGGTGACGATCAATATCAGGCGCTGACGATCAACGAGCCCGAAGGTTTCCTGAACTGGTGGGATGGGTTCCCGCAGGTGTACTTTGATGACCAGCAAGCCTGGGTGAATGCGCTGACCGTGGAACCTAACCGCGCGACTGAAGATGGACTGTCGATTGATCCGGACTGGTCGCTGGATGATGGTCCGGTGCTGTTCGATCCGGTTGCTGATCGACCCGGCGAGTTCAAACCCTGCCATCTTCTGATGCACGAACACTTTGTCAGGGAAGTCGAGCGCTCAGAGGCGAAGGTCTACAAGTTGATGCAGTTTTTCAAGTATTCAGAAGGCGTCACACCTACCGACATCCAGCAGCAATATGCACCCCTGCTCTCCCGTTACCCAAACAGCCAGGGCTGCATCATCAACTTCAGGGATGAAGACCGGGAGGCCGCCATGCGCGGTTTCTACCCGGACGACAGCTGGGGGCACAGCGACGAGGGACTGGAACACCGTCGTGAATTCTGCGAAATGTGGGATGGTGCCATTGAACACTACTACACAGACCTGGATGCCTTTCTCGCGGATCGAGCAGCGATAAACCCGGCATATGTTGAGCAACAACTGTTCCAGGCCAACTGGTATGTGCCCGTCGATGAGAACCTTGTCGTTATGCCAAACCGCAATCCACCACCCGACTTTTATTTCCGGTAACGCCATGCTCAAGGTATTTGGATTTGTAAAGAGGCACCCACGTCTCACTCACGATGAATATCGTGCCGGGCATGTGGGTTATCACAATTCCTACGGGCGCAGGTTGAACAACATTCGCGGTTACGTGCTGAACGTGGCGTCCAATACACCCATCACCGAAAGCCTCGGCACCGATCTGGTGAGCCAGATAACCAGGGGTGAACCGGAAGGTTTCGACGACCAGTGGGATGGGTGGGGCCAGTTGATGTTCGATCGCATCGAGGACTACCTGGCTGCACGAACACCCTCCCACGATAAACCAGGTCAGAGCGGCCTGGAAGACGATCCGATGGTGGCCAAGGTCGGAGACGATTTTGACTACCTCTACGCCGGATCACCTTTCCAGTTCCACGTGGACGAACACGTCGCAAAACCCGTGGTGCGCCCCGAACGAAAACTGTTCAAGCTGGTTCAGTTCGCCAGGCGCCATCCTGATCTGCCACCGGAGCTGTTTCGTGCATACTGGACAGGAAGCTATGCCTCTCTCGCCAGCACCATGCCTGGCTTGCGTGGCCTGGTTCTCAACTTCAAGACCGATCTTGACGTCATGAGCGGTTTTTTCGCCGAGGACGCGGAAGGATTCACACCGGAAGGGATCGCGAGGCGAGAAAAGTTTTACACAGGCTTTGATGCCATGGCCGAATACTGGTTCGACCAGCCTGAGCAGTTCATAAGCGCTCGCCAGAATCATGGATTCGCGCTACTCAATGAAATGGAAGCAGAGCTGTTCGAGCGCGTGTTCTACCGCGAGGTTGATGAAACTGTTGCAGTACTACCAAAACGAGACACCCCGCCGCCTTTTTATCATCGTTAGTGATCTGAACCCAAACGATCACCGTAACCAGACCATGAACCGTCTTTTGCCAGTTCCGTTGTTGGTTTTCACGTTGCTTGTCACCCTGGCCGGCTGTGTCTCCGCACCGGAGTACCGGGGCGAACCACTGCACAATTATGATGGCGACGTGTTCATCAATCGAACACCCATGATCCAGTCAGTCACCGATATGCTCAAACTTGGATGGGGCTCACTCACGATTGCTGAAAAGTGGCCGTCCTGGGTAGAAACCACGCAGCAGAAAGTCCCTGAAAACGACACCGGCATTGCAGTTACCTACATCAATCATTCAACGCTCCTGATCCAGGTTGACGGTATCAAGATCCTGACTGACCCGATCTACTCCAGGCGAGCGAGCCCTTTCCAGTGGGCGGGCCCCGCCCGGGTACATGCTCCAGGAGTTGCCATGGAGGATCTTCCAGACATCGACGTCATCCTGATCAGTCACAACCACTATGATCATCTTGATGAGCAGACCCTGGTCGACCTGGCGAAACGGCAGGAAAACCCGCCAGTGATACTGGCCGGACTTGGTAACGGCCTGCTGTTCGACGAACTTGGGCTTGCACACCATAAAGACCTCAATTGGAACGAAAGTCACGACATCGGCAACTTTCGATTCACCTTCACCGAGTGCCGGCATCGCAGCGGTCGAGGAATTGGCGACCAGATGAAAACCCTCTGGGGATCTTTCGTTATGGAGACGCCTTCCGGCAACATCTATTTCTCAGGGGATACCGGCTACGATGTTCATTTCGCCGAAGCGGCTGAAGCTTTCGGCGAGTTCGAACTTTCGCTCCTGCCCATCGGCGCCTACGAGCCGCGCTGGTTCATGGCAGACGTTCACCTCAATCCCGAGGAAGCTGTCATCGCGCACAGGGATCTGAAGGCAAAACAAAGCATGGGTATTCACTACGGAATATTTCAGCTCACTTATGAGGCTGTGGACCAGCCCGTGAAAGATCTTGCCGTTGCGCTGGACAAGCAGGGTGTTTCTGAAGACGATTTCTGGATACTGGCAGTAGGCGAGACCCGAATGCTACCGTAGGCCCAGGGTCACCTCGTGAGAAAAGATGAGCCTGAAGTATCGTTACCAGGAGTACCAGGTTGGCAGGCACAGGATTCGCCTGAGAACCCTGCGTAACCTCGACCAGTACACCCAAACCGGAGGTGCTGCTGAAGCCGCCGGTATCAGCCGGGAGGCCTTTCCCCTTTTCGGAATCGTCTGGGGCTCTGCAGAGGTCCTCGCTAACCTTCTCATCAAGGAACAACTTTCACACAAACGCATCCTGGAAGTCGGCTGCGGCATGGGACTGGCAAGCCACCTGCTTAACGCACTGGGAAACGACGTCACGGCGATGGACATCCACCCCATCACCCAGGATCTACTGGATGACAATGCGGCGCTGAACAACCAGCGGCCGATTTCTTTCTGCCAGGGTTCCTGGAGCGATGAGACATTACAGCTGGGCAGCTTCGACCTGATCATCGGCAGCGATATCCTGTATGAGCCGAAGCACGTGAAACACCTGGCAGATTTCCTTGATCGCCACCTGGAGGCATCAGGCGAAGTGGTTATCGTTGATCCTGATCGCGGGCAATCAGAAACCTTTGTCATGGATATGGAAAAGCTTGGATTCCTCACCGCAATTTCACAGCCGGAATTCATCGACGAACTCGGCATTCCTTACGACGGCTCGATCTTCCGGTTCACAAGATCCTGATAAGATGAGCTATTCATGAAAGCCATTGTCTCAATCGTCGTGCTCTTAGTTGCGGGTTACATCCTGCTGGCCTGGGGCATCTACACCAAGCAGCGCGACCTGCTGTATCTCCCCTATAAAGAGCGACTTTCCCCGGTTGATGCCGGCTTACCGCTGGTGCGCGAGCATGAACTCGTGATCTCGGGGGATCGTACCCTTTATTCCTGGTTTGGTGGCGCACAGCCCGGCAAACCCACCCTCCTCTACCTGCACGGCAATGGTGGTTCCGTTGGAACCCGCGCAGAACCCATGCGCCAGCTGACTGAAGCTGGATTCGGCGTATACCTGCTTGGCTACCCCGGCTACGGGGGCAGTGATGGCACGCCGTCTGAAGCTTCATTGATGGAAGCGGCAAATGCAGCCTATGACTACCTCAGGCAGCGCGGCATTCCACCAGATCGGATTGTGATTTATGGCGAGTCGCTCGGCAGCGCTGTGGGCGTGCAGCTGGCAGCCAGGCGCGAGGCCAAAGCCCTGGTCCTTCTCGCGCCCATGTACTCGGTATTGGAGCGCGCGGAAGCGACCTATCCTTTCCTGCCAGTACGCCGCCTGCTTCAGGACACCTGGCTCAGTTCCGAGTACATCGATCAGATCGATATGCCTCTCATGGTGATTCACGGCACATCAGATCAGCTGATCCCCATGGAGAGTGGTTTTCGACTGTTCAACAAAGCAGCGGAACCCAAGGAGTTCAACGGTATCAAGGATGCCGGCCACAATAACCTGTACAGCTACGATATTGTGCCCATTATCCAGCGCTTCCTCATGCTGGACTTCCAGCCGCGCGGAAAAGAACCGGGGCTGGAACCAACCTAGAACCTTACAGTCAGGGCTTAACATTTCTTAACAACACCTTACCAATTAGCAGGTGTCCAGTTTCTTATACTGGACCCATGGAACCGGTATATCTTCGTGCACTGAAGTACGCAGCCATCTTCACCATCATCATCGGCGGGCTATATGTGGCCAATGAAGAGGTGAAACCACGACTTTTCCCAAAGCGCTTTGCCGCTGTTATTGACGACGGTTTTTATCGAAGCGGTCGAATACACCCCGACATCCTGCCTGGCATATTGCAGGATCACAGTATCGATACCATCGTGGCGCTCACCTATCCGGTTGACGGTCATCCCTGGCAAATGGAAGAAGCGCGAATCGCCAACGAGCTGGATATCGACATTGTTCGCTTTCCGCTCGGCGGAAACGGCACCGGAGACCCGGAAAGCTATGTTGGCGCATTGAGCCGAATCCACCGCGAACTCGAGGATGGGAAAAAGCTTCTGTTACATTGTGCGGCCGGCACACAGCGGACTGGTGGCGTGACATTTATGTATCGGACACTGGTATTGGGGCAAGACCCGGAGTTGGCATATCAGGAAATGCAGAAGTTTGATTTCAGCACCCATGACAATCCGAATCTGCTACCGTTCCTGTGGGAAATCACTCCGACTGTCATGGCACACCTGAAACAGCAAGGTATCGGTCTCAGCGAGGTTCCGGACGAGTACAATACCTTCTTTAAAAAGCATCTAGCTATCTAGCCACTGCCCCGCAACGATCGAACTCCGCTCGCGGACGATAAAGGGTTTAGTGCCCGTGGACTCGTAGTAAATTCGGGTCATGTACTCAGCCAGTATTCCAGTTGAGAAAAACTGGATAGACATAATGATCAACAGCACGCCCGTCAAAAGTAGCGGTCGGTTCCCGATGTCCTCACCCAGGAAAACTTTGACATAAAGAAGCCACGTCAGAATCAGGCCACCAGGAATGCCAAGCGCGAAGCCAATACGGCCAAAGAAATGTGCGGGGCGGCTTCGAAACGACATGAAGAAATATACAGATAACAGGTCCAAAAGAACTCTGTAGGTTCGCGAGATACCGTACTTGGAAACCCCATGCTGGCGAGACCGATGATTGACTACCTGTTCCTTGATGCGACTTGTCTTGGTATACATCGCCATCAGCGCAGGGATAAATCGATGCATCTCCCCATAGATGCGCACTGTGCGAAACACCTCCGCCCGATACACCTTCAGCGAGCAGCCGTAGTCATTGAGATAAACTCCTGAAAACCGGCCGATCAGGCGGTTGGCGATTCTGGAGGGCAGCTTCCGGGAAACATAATCATCCTGGCGATGCTTGCGCCACCCGACCAGGAGATCCAGGTCTTCGTCAATCAGCCGCTCAATCATCAAGGGAATATCAGCCGGATCATTCTGCAGATCACCATCCATCGTTACCAGGTAATTACCCCGCGCCTGATCAAGCCCTGCCTGCATAGCGGCTGATTGACCAAAGTTCCGCTGTAATTCGACCACGCTGGCTGCACCGTTGAAGTCAGCGATGACTGTACCCAGCTTCTCCCTTGTATCGTCCGTACTGCCATCGTCAACAAAAACAACCTCCCAGGGGTAAGGGAAATCGGCGAGGGAGGACAACAAATCATCTGCTAACGGCCTGATATTGTCAGACTCGTTATAAAGCGGGATTACTATAGATACTGTTGCTGTTTGCATGTGCAGGACTCATGAGTTGCGGCTTTTCGGGGCCGGTACCAGCTGTGCTGCAATACCCGTCATGAACGTTATCGACAAGAGGAACAGATGCAGATTGATACCGGCAGCCAGCGCAGCCTCTGTATGCAGGTCGCTGATCTGCAGGAAACCAAAAACACCTGCTTCATAGGTCCCGGCCCCGGCAAATCCATGGACAGGCAATACAGTGGTTATTTCACCACCAATTGCTCCTACCATACCCTCGAAAAATGAAATTTGTGCAAAGACTGACAGGATCCAGGCAAACGCCGTCAGCTTTACTGACCAGTTCATAAAGGTCCATACAAGGCAACGCCAGACTTTGGCCGGTGAGGATGTAAAGGACCTGGCAAGCTGCTCCAGCCGGGGAAAGCGGCTTACCAGCATGCCCTGTTTAATCTTGCCCATGACCCGTGGGGCTGCCAGCACCGTGATAACAGCGAGAATAATCGTTGGTACCAGCAGCCGAATGTCGATAACTATCGACATGGATACTGCAAAGAGCAGCAGCAGGCAGGACAAGTCCAGCACCCTGAACCAGACGAGACCTGCCGAACCCTGCACAAGACTGACATCAAAATGCTGTTTCAGGAGCAATGGGAAACTAACCTCGCCTGCACGCATGGGCAGCAGGTTATTCCAGAAATTGTGCAGGGCTACTACCCGCGCAACCGACAGAACATCAAGTGGGCCGTACCAGTCGTAGATACGGACGCCACGCAGGGCATAGCTGAGAAGAACAAGGCATCCCGGCAGCAAAAGATGCATCCAGGGCACAAGTGTCCATGCGGAAAATACCTTCGCCCAACCTACAAGGTACTCACCGACAATAATCAGCCCAAACGTGAGCAGGATACTGACTATCAATGAAGGCACGGCTGTCACGTCACAACCTTAACATTAACGAGCAACAATCCTGAACCTCCTTCTGGCATCATACTAACCATGTCGAACCGTCTCTATTCGGCCGGTAGCGTTTTCCTCTTCGGTCTCATCGCCATTGGTCTTCTGTACCTGCCACTGCTGGACGCACAAATCATGCGTCATGAAGAACCACGGCGCGCGCTCATCGCTGAGGCCATGATCATGGAACAGGAATACCTGGTACCCGTGTTCAAAGAGCAGGTGTATGCGGCGAAACCACCCGGATACAACTGGTTGATTATTGCTGTCAGCGCACCTTTCGGGGAGATCAATGAGTTCACCATCCGTTTTGCCTCCCTGCTGTGCCTGATCTTTCTCCTTGCAACCATGCTGTTCCTGCTGAGATCATACCTTGACCCACCAGCCCTCACTTTCCTCGGCGCCGGCATCGTACTTTCGCCGGAATTGATGCGGAAAGGCACCCTGGGCGAAATCGACATGATGTTTACCTTCCTGGTCAGCAGCGCCCTCTGGCTGTGGTTTTACTTTGATCAGACGAAAAACAACCATGCTCGCTGGGTTCTGCCCGGCATTCTCATCGCCATTGCCTTCCTGACCAAACGCGAGCCCGCATTCGTCTTTTACTATGCTGGTCTCGGGGCCTACCTCCTGTATCAGCGACGGTTCATAGAACTATTCCTTCCCGCGCATTTGCTGGCTGCAGTCATAACACTTTCCATCGTCGGCATCTGGATCTGGGCCATGATTGATACAGCAGGTGTTGAGGTACTCATCGGCAGTAGCATCAATGAAGTTGCCAATCGTGGCCTCAAGGGAGACTTGCAGTCAACTATGACCCACCTGGTGAGTTACCCATTCGAAATTGTGCTCGCACTGTTCCCTTTTTCTTTGACGCTTGTTTTCTTTCTGCATCAGAATACCCGGGAGGAGGCCTTTAAACGCTACGGTGACCTGCTGACATTCGCCTTAATAATCGCGACAGTAAACTTCCCGCTATACTGGTTCACTGCACACTCTGCTGTACGCTATTACCTGCCCATGACCCCAACGCTGCTTGTTGTAAGTGCGGTGTTGTTCACGGTAGCCCGCACAACAGCGCCATCATGGTTAATCAACTTTTCCCGGGCAGTTATCCTGTTAGTCGCGATACTCTCTGGCGTGCTTGTTGCTTACCTTCTTGCAGGAAAGCTTGAGCTAATCAAATTACCCTCGCCAGTAATGCACGAGCTGCTGGGTCAATCACTGGCCATAATCATGTTTATCGGAACAGTAACCCTTGCAGTCAAAAGCTGGGACGGACGTTTCACACTGATCGTTTTTTGCAGTGTGATGATTCTTTATCGCGTTATCTACTACGATGTGTTGCTGCCAAGACAACTCGACAAATTCAGCTATGAAAGAGCGGTGGAACAGTTTGTTCAGGATGTCTATGACACAGTGCCGGCTCATGCCCTGCCGATAGAATCTCCAGCCACCATACCTCATGAAGTCTGGTGGTACATGAACTATGGAGACCTTACCACTGCACCACGCACCTACAGGATTCAGTTCGAAACCGAACCGGTCGAGGCTCTGGCACAAATGAACTGGCGAGGGCGCACGATCATCCTTACTCAAGACAACTAGAATCGATCCTCAAGACGAATCGAGATCAGGCTGGATTCCACATCCGGATCGTTCCTGTTGCTCAGCGGGAAAGCGATATCAATGTGCAGGAAGCGGCCAGCATCACTCTTGGATGAGGCCAGACGAAGACCGAAGCCGGCATCCACCAGGTAATCATCTTCAAAGTTGGTATCCACACCTGGGTCCCAGGCCCGCCCAACATCTACGAAGAATGCCCAGCCGACTCGAATCAGGTTGAACAGGTGAATATCTGTGAACGTTCTGCGCTCCAGGTTCAATGCCACGCTGCGGTCGCCTACCTGGAAACGGTTATCGAATGCTCGCATGAAATTCTCTCCTCCCATGACCACCTGGGCGTTGGTATTCAGGTTTTTGGTATACACGGAGCGGAAGTTAAGCAGGTAGGAGCGGTACTTCGAGGGATAGACAATGTACTGCAGATGGTAGTCGAGAATCACATCTTCAACATCATCTGTCTCAAAGTTATGCAGTCCCGAAAACTCGAGTTCATGCTGAAAGATATGCCTCTGGGAAGCAAGCAAGGTATCCCGAAAGGCACCCTCAACGACAAAACGATCCTGATCCCCTCCGAAAGCTTCCGATGAATAACCCAACCGCGCATACCAACTCCGCCCTATGTAAAGGTCTTCTATCCTTTCGAACTGATTAACGTTGACTCGCTCAACATACTTGTCTTCGATGGATGAATATTCCACGTAGGGAAACGAGAGTTCCTTTGATAGCGGGAAAGGAGCAGGTGGCGGCAACTCTTCTGACTCCGAGAAGTCATCTGACCTGTACCACCAGCCAAGATACCAGCGCCGGGCGAAACCGTCCTGTAGTCCTTTGGAGAAACCATATGCAGCGCGATAGTTTTCCAGCTCATGCCTCACCTCGGTAACGTCATCACCCCGAAAGTACTGGGCATCTACCTGGTCAGTATTTTTCAGGGAAAGTGTCCAGGCCCTGGTCGAATCCAAAGAATAGAACGGCAGCTCCAGAAGGAAGCGCTCTTCTGAACCATCGTCGCTATCGGTATAACGAACTCGAGTCTTGATCCGACTGTTGCCGAGGTTGTCGTCTTTAAAAGAAAACTCAACTGAATCACGATCAAGATCCTGCTCTGCCTTAACCGATAACTGCGTGCCCCGCCCCATCAGGTTGGCTTCGCGAATGCCAATACCAAAGTTGTTTTCTCCACCTGACCTGTCAAAAGAAGCATCAATCGTCAGGGACCAGGTGTCCCTGGTAACGACCTCCAGTTCAATTTCCTCACCGCAGAGGCTCACCGGCCGGATGTCGGCGTCGTAGAGGAAATCCTGGTCACGCAGCAATCTGGCTGACTCATCCATGACCCGCTGGTCAAACACCTCTCCTTCTTCGAACAGCAGCAGGTTTTCAATCAGGTCCGGCTTTGTCTCAATATGAACTTTGTTAAGAAATCGATAAATCGCATTGTCTTCACGAGGATTTTCTTCATCAAACACTTCCAGGTTGGAAACATGTATTCCGCTGATTTTCGGTACACCACTGATCTCGTAATGCCGATTCGCATACTTCGTAAACGGGTAGCTGCCTTCTGCCGGAATAAAATTCGGGTTGCACGGAATCTCATCTGCATACAGATGGCTGCTTCCCAGCAGCACGAGTACAACCAGGCATTTAGCGAACTTCATATCGCACCCGAAAGCCTTTCCAGGTCACCAAGATGACGAGGAAATAGAGATGCACGAGCAACGCCAGAATCCACTCGAAGGCATCCTCGTAGTCATCGTAGTTATCGATCACCGCGTCCAGAACCAGGGTAGTGACACCGATAGACAGTGTGGTCATACACAGTCCGAAAAGCCATGGGCGCGTGGCATCTTGCATTCGGCAATGCCCCATGCGCCAGACCAGCAGCAGCTGAGACAAGTAGGTAAACGTGAAATAGCAGATGATGCCTATGCGTCTCTGCAGCCTGAAATTGTCACCGGATGCACCCAGGGCCACGGTGTAAACAATCAGGAACAGCGCGCCAAGCATACCAATCACAAATATGGTCCGACCTGCATTCCTTGAGTCACCCAGGCTGCGCAACCATCGGTAAGCCAGGTACCAGAACGCCATAAGCAGCATTGCAGCCGGAATCATTGTGCCTTTAAACAGGAAATAGGCAGCACCATGACGACCGGTAGCGCTAATTGATGTGCAGCTTTCGAAATAGGGAAAACACCATGGCACATGGCCCTGAACAGCAGAAACGAGGTAAGTGCTGTGGATGGCAACAATCGGTACCAGGGCCGTCATCGCCGCAACTATTCTTGGAGAGCTCATTGTGCCTTCTCTGTTACAGGCTCTAAGGATACTCTCTTCCGACGGATGTCATTGAAACCCATAAGCGAAGAAACTAACCTTTCCCGGGATCGAAAAGATAAACCTACGGTAAAGATACATTTTGTAAAGAAGATGGCTGACGACAACGAACGGGAAGAGCGGCGCAAGGGACCTTCAGACAGGCGAATACCCAACAGTGACCGAAGGACTGGCGACCGGGTTGTTGAGGAACAAAATCCAAGACGCAAGAATCCGGACCGACGGAAAAATTAGAAATTTACCCGGTAGTGGCGCAGCCTCTGCTGAACCTGCGGTTCCTGTGGTGCAACCCGTGCAAGCGCCCTGAGCGGCGTCTTGATTCCATTTAGCAGACCGGTTTTTTCCCGGTATATCACCTCCAGCATCAGCAAATCAAACTGATTAGGCCAGGATTGCGAGGCTTGGCGCAATACGTCTACTGCCTCGCTGGTCCTTGCAACAGAATCAAGGGCTACAGAATATACGTAGGCAAATCGCGGTGATGCATCCCCCTGCTCCATGGCCTGCTGCAGGTAAAACAGCGCGTCAGCAGTTCTCCCCTGGCGAACCAGGTAAAGACCATAGCTGTGATTGGCAGCACCGCTGTCCGGTGCAACTTCGACTGCCCGCTCGAGAAGCTTGCCAGCAGAGTCAGCATCACCATTGGCCCTGTGGATATCCGCCAGGTTGAGCAGAGCAGGCACGTAGTGAGGTTCCTGCCGGATCGCTGCCTGAAGGTTGGCAATTGCCTCCTCAGATTTGTCGAGAGCCAGGTCGAGGCGCGCCAGCTCCGTCATGACAGAGGGCATGTCACTGGCAGGCTGCAGGGTTTCGCGGTAATTCGAAATCATTGGCAGAAGCTGGCTGAAATCTTCCAGGCTGACCTGTCCGGAGAGATCCACCAGCCCTCTGCCCGCTTCCCGTCGAACCGCCAGTGCCGGGTCTTGCGCTAAGCGAGTCAGCGTCATCTGCCGAACCACAGCAGGCGCCTCTCCCAGTTTACGGGCCGCTGCCTGCCGCAGGAGAACATCGCCGGATTCCAGTTGCGTGAGCGCAACACGAATAGTCTCCTCGGTCATGGGCAGCGCGGCGAGTATCGTGGCCCGGCGAATGACCGGATAATCGTCGTCATTCACGTAGTTAACCGCCTGTGGTACCACAAGCGGGTCCAGGGATTGCAGGCGAATATGGATCAACGCGTATTCGTCTGTTGACGCTTCCTTCTCCAGAACTCCTGCGGCCCATTCCGCGGTTTTGTCCTCGTGGCAGCCATTACAGGCATTGGGCACATCGTGACTGATAGACAACGCCGGATCGGGAATGCCAAAGCGGTGATCTCTCCGGTCATCGACCAGCATGTATGTGGTCGCCGGCATGTGACACTCAACACAGGCAGCACCCGGTGATCCCGATTGATGGCCCGTGTGAGCCAGCACATCGTATTTCGCCGGACTATGACACTGCGCGCAGAGCCGATTGTCATTGAATTTGAGCTCGCCACTGTGTGCATCGTGACAGTCCGTGCAAGTCACCCCGGCACCATGCATACGGCTCTGCAGGAAAGAACCCAGCACAAACACTTCATCACGAATCTGTCCGTCCGGGTAATACAGACCCGCCTCCAGCAGCGAAAGATCATACTGGTCATGATAGTCAGCGCCGGGAGCAATCCCGCCAATCACACTTCTTCTGGAATGACAGCCACCGCACATATCGACATGTGCATCACTTTTTTCACCCTCGGCAACTGCAATGGGCGCCTGCGTATATTTCCACTGCAGCGTGGAGGGTGCGTTAAACAGAGGGAGGTATTCGCCTTTCTGTGCAGCTTCCACATGATCCTGTGCGGGCCCATGGCAGGATTCACAACCCACATTAACCTCGGAGAAGGAAGTCGAGTAGACCCCGGAGTCACGATCAAATGTCTTGTTGAGATTCGTACTGTGACATTCTGCACAACGGCCGTTCCAGTTCTGTAGATGCCTGTCCCAGGTAAAGGGTGAATCAGCCTCAAGGTTTTCCCGCAGATGGAACCAGCGCTGGCCACCGGCACTCTCGGGCCGACTGTCCCAGGCGATATTCAGCGCCTGCAGGCGCCCGCCGTCCTGCTCCACGAGATACTGCTGCAGGGGGCTGAAGCCAAAGGTATATCGGATGGGCAGGCGAACCGAAGAATCACCCGCACCATGAATCGCAACAAAACCGGATTCTTCCCGCGTCATACGCCAGGTGACGCCATGAAACTCCCGTCCCTGCCCGTCGAACTGACCCAGTACAGACTCCTCGCTTGCCGGAAGCATCGACTGGAAATGATGGGAGGACTGCCACGCCTGCCAGGCGACATCATGGCAACCACGGCAAGACTCAGAACCCACGTATCCTGCGTCCACCCTGACCGACAGACACACCAGCATGAGAGAAAACATCAACAGGCGACACATAAACCACATTTCAACACATTCCGGTTACAAAATACTTATTCGAGTGCTCAGCTGCCTCACTACAATGCGCCCGGATCAAAACAGCAATCTGTGTTAGGACTACCATGCCCATTGAAACGATCATCGACCCTGGCCAGCCATTCGTGACCCAGAAAGTCACCGAAGCGCTTGTCGCCACCGAGGTCATCCATGCGCAGCGTGAACTTTACCTGCAACCCGGTTACAACCCGATGCGACCGGTTCTTTGGGACACCAGCAGGGTAGATGTCAAAGCCGGTTTCAGCGATATCCTTGAAATGGTGGAAGGTTCAACCGAGCTCTGGTCGAGTATGAAAGGCGGCAAGACAGCAATTCTCGTGGCAGAACAGCAGCATCTGGCCAATGCACGCCTGTACAAGAAACTGGCTGAGGCCATGCCCAGGGACCTGTAAGTCTTTACTGATTATGAGGATGCGGTGCGCTGGCTGGGTAGCAACGCCGGTAACCGGTCTAACGTATAATCAGCCTTCCTAAAATCAAAAGGCACGAAGCACCATGGCAACAACGATCTATGGCGTATCCAGATCACGGGCGATTCGATCACTCTGGGCGATAGAGGAAACAGGCATCGAGTACACTCACGTGCCCACGCATTTCTTTAAGGAATCCAAAACCGATGAGTACCTGGGTGTCAATCCAAACGGGCGTATCCCAGCACTGGTGGATGGCGACATAACACTGTTCGAGTCCATGGCGATTAACCTGTACCTCGCACGAACCTATGCACCGGAACTTTACCCTTCCGACCCGGCCCTCGAAGCGCAGGTCAACCAGTGGAGCGTCTGGGGCATCAGCGAAATTGAATTCCTGCAGATGCAGGTGATCATCCAGATCATGCTGCACAAGGACAACATGAACCAACGCGCCATGGATGAAGCCATGGAAGCCCTGCCTCGTCCGCTGAGGGTGCTCGATGAACATCTCGCCCGCAGCGACTATCTACTGGGTGAAAATTTCACGATAGCCGACCTGAACGTCTCCGCTGTGATGCTGCTGCTGGATATGATCAAGTTTGACCTGACGGACTTCAAAAACGTGAGCGAATGGCAGGCACGATGTTATGCCCGCGACGCGCTGAAAAAAGCCCAGGCCCTGGGCTAGAACTTCACACCGAGCGTTTCCAGACCGGAACCGAGCAGTTCGCGCACTCTCGATACACCCTGCTTCGAGCCAGCCTTGATGTCCTCACCAATACAGTAGAGCGCGGGTACCATGAAGAGCGTAACAAACAGGGCGAACAATACGCCAAACGCAAGGGCCAACACCGCTGGTTTGAGAAACTGTGCATCCGTTGAACGCTCCGCCATGATCGGCATCAGGCCAACGAAGGTCGTCACCGAGGTCAGCAGTATTGGCCGGAATCGGGTGACTCCGGCTTCGACCACAGCCTCTACAATCGATTTACCCTGTTCACGCAAGCGACCAATCAGGTCAACCAGAACCAGGTTGTCATTCACGACAACACCCGCGGCCGCGCCAATACCGAAGTAGGAAAACAGCGCCATGGATACGCCGAAAATCAGGTGACCATAAACCGCCCCCATGAAGCCACACGGTATTGCCGTCATGATCAGAAGAGGCAGGAAATAGGAGCGGAAGGCAATGGCGATCAGCGCGTACATGGAAAAGAAGGAAACAAGGTAGAGCGCAGCGATTTCGCTGAAGAATTCCTCCTCTGCTTCCTGGCGCCCGCTCTTGCCAATCTTCAGGCCTGCATATTTTCGTTCCAGCTCCGGCAGAAAGGTATCAGACACATCCATGTTGATGTCGTTGGTCAGGTCATCAGCAACATGGGCGGAAACCCGGACCATGCGCTCGCCGTCCCGGCGCTGGATACGTTGAACACCCGTGGTCAGCTCGACATCTACAACTGACAGTAGCGGCACCTCACGGCCATCGTTAGTACGCACGCGAAAGTTATTCAGGCTCTCAAGGTTTCGGCGCTGCTCTTTCGGGTACTTAACCATGACCTTTACATCGCCGTTTTCACGCGGCAATCGCTGTACTTCCTCGCCGAAGTAAGCCTGGCGTACCTGCCTTGAAACTTCGGATAAGGCCACACCAAGCTTCTCCGCACCGGGCCTGAGATTCAGGTGCAACTCGTCAGTCTCGCCGCGAAGGTTGTCACGCACGTAGTAGGTACCGTCATAGGTGTAGAGTCTTGCCTGCAGGTCGTTACTGGCCGCCCGCAGCACGTCCATATCCCGGTGTCGCAGTACGTAGCTCAGCTGCGGCCCATTGTTGTTCATCGTGTAGTTCACATCGATGTTGTCCGCATCCGGTACTTCACCGACCAGTTCACGCAGCCGCGTTGCTGCCTCTTTGGCCGACAGGTCACGAATCTCCGGGGGGGCCAGTTTCACAATTGCGATGACGCCATCCCGACGGGACCGCGTGTACCAGCCTTCGATCAGCTTGCCAGTGCCACCCTTGGCTTCGGCTTCAGCCTCGACTTCTTCAATCAGCTTGAGTTCGGCTTCCTGCAGTTGATCCAGGATACTCAGTGCACGGGAATACGGTGTGCCGGAAGGCAGCTCAACATTGATATAGATAATCTCGTTCTCGACCTCGGGCATGAAGTTGAACTTGACCCAGCCACTTGAAAACACGCCGACACTGATCACAAAGCCGGTAATAAACACAGCGGCAGTGGCATACCGGTGTTCAATGGCCGTGGTTATCCAGCTCCTGTACCGCTGGTTGGAGAAAGTCACGATGCCTTCCTCGATCTTTTTCTGCCAGGCAGCGAACCTGCCCAGTTCTTCCCGATGACGCATGTTTCGCAGGTGAGCCGGGAGGATAAGGAACGCCTCGATCAGGGAGATCACCAGCGCAAGCGTAATAACAATAGAAAGCTGACGCGTCACCTGCGCGTCTGTACCGGACAGGAAAAACCAGGGGGCGAAGGCGATCATCGTCGTAATCACGGCAAAGAACACCGGCTTACTGACAATAAACGCCCCTTCAATGGCGCCCTCTGGTCCTCCCCCCATACGATGTGTTTGCTGGTGGATGCTCTCTCCCACCACAATGGCGTCGTCAACCACGATGCCCAGCACCAGCAGGAATGCAAAGGTCGACATGATGTTCAGAGAGACGTCATTCGCGGGGAGCAGCGCAAAGGTGCCCATAAAGGCAACGGCGATGCCTGCGGTTACCCAGAGCGCGACCTTTGGTCGCAGCGACAGGATCAGCACCAGGAATACCAGCAACAGGCCAAGGTAAGCTGACTCGCCAATGGTACCCATGCGACTTATGTAGACGTCTGCCTGGTCAAACCAGATTGTCAGGCTGACGCCTTCCGGCAACGACCTGCATCTTGTCAGTGGACATCACCTGCAGGAGAACTGAAGGCTCGCCGTTCATGGTGGCGAGTATCTCTTCATCTTCGAAGCCGTCCACCACATGCGCAACATCACGGACCCGGATAATCGCACCATCCGCGTTCTGGCGAATGACGATGCTACCGAACTCTTCTTCATTGTCGGCAAGATTACGAGCACGAAGGACCACATCCCCGGTTTCCGTCCTGACACGACCGGAACTGAGATTGATCGAACTGCTGCGGATAGCCGCCGCGACTTCAGAGAACGAAACCCCATAGCGGCGCATCGCTTCTTCCGAGAGCTCAACCGAAACTTCTTCCCTGCGAGTACCAAACAACTCAACCACGGAAACATAGGGGAGCGCAGCCACCTCATCACGCAGGTCTTCTGCGAGGCGCGTGAGCGTACGCTCATCCAGGTCCCCATGTACTGCCACACGGATCATCTCGCCCCTGAAAATACGCTGGCGCACCCTTGGATTCTCAATATCCCGGGGTAACGAAGTCACAGAATCAACCGCGTTCTTTACTTCGTTAAGGAACTACTCGATTTCGACGTTTGCGTAGGTATGAACTTCAATCCGGGCAAAACTTTCCTGGGCCGTGGAGTAAACGCGATAAACGTTATCAATATCCTTCAGCGCTTCTTCAATTCTGAACAGGATCTGTTCCTCGACCTCCTGCGGTGCTGCACCTGGCCAGATCACCTCGATGGAAACGCTGTTATCTTCAAAAATTGGAAAAGCTTCACGCTCCATGGCAGTGAAACCGAGAATCCCGGCAAGCAGAATACCAACCATCAGCAGATTGGCTGCTACCGGGTTATTCGCCCACCATCCGATGATTGACCGCATGATCAACCCTCCGTGGTCAGGGATTTCCTGACGGGCCGATACTGTTAATCCTTGGCAAGAGCCGAGTTATCGAGGCCATACGGCAACGCCTCAAGCGCCATGCCTTCGATAGGATTACGAATGGATGAGACAATCACCTGATCACCAACTTCAAGCCCGCTGCCAATCACGGCTTCATCGGATGAACTGTAGGTAACATCCACTGACCGGATCTCCAGGCGACCCTGTTCATTGACCACATAGACCTGGTCTCCAGCACGCAGCGCATGCCTGGGAATGATATAGGCATCCTGGATTTCCCGACCGGAGATCTCCACATTGACATAAACGCCGACCGCCAGCGGCATACCAAAATCGGAAACGCCCGTGCTGTAGGGGTTCCTCACTTCAGCGATACCAAAGATCATGCGTGAACCGGGATCGATGGCAGCATCGAGACGACGGAGCTCACCCATCCATTGCTGTTCACGACCGGCAACCCGGGCAGTGACATCCACAGCCAACCCTTCGCCTCGTGCTGCAACAAAACCAATGGGTAATCCGAGCGACGCCAGCTGTGAGTCATTAAGAGGCAAACGGATTTCAACCACGTCATGACCGAAGGCTCGGCCTATCGGTGTACCGGGCGTTAAATACTGGCCGATATCAACAGAGGTAGAAATCACGCGGCCGTGAAATGGCAGCGTAATGCGTGTTCGTTCGAGGTTGGTTCTCGCCTGCTGAAGATCCGCCATGGCTGCTTTCAGTCTCGCCTGGGCCTCAGCCACCTGTGGCTTCTTTAAAGCAAGGTCGGATGCACCCTTGGCATCTCGCAATTGGTATCGGGCAACATTGGCGTCAGCATCAGCTTGTTGCACACGAACCTCAGCCTCCGCCACCCTGGCCTCTGCCTGGAGCACTGCAAACTCGTAATCCGTGGGTTCAATAACAATCAGCGGTACGCCAGGTTCCACGACACCGCCTTCCACAAACTCCGGCGACACTTCAACCACGCGCCCGGCAACCTGGGCAACAATGTCCACCTCGGTCCTGGCGCGAACTTCTCCCTGCGTTGTGACCTTGAGGGGAATATCTGAAAGGGTGACGGGCTGGACGAATACACTCAGCGCTCTTGGAGGCTCGTCTTTCTTCTCGGGTTCCGGCTTCATTGCATGAAGCAGGCCGTAGACGCCAAATCCCAGGGCAACGATGCCAAGGGGAAGGATAATTTTCACAATCAGGTTATTCACAACAGCACCGTTCAGGCAAGTTCAGGGAACAGACTCTTGGGGTAAGACGCAAGAGAGGTCGATTTGGTGTAGATACCAGGCATGAATCGACCCGTTGATATTGTAGGTATTCAGCGCCTGACCACACGCCTGCCGGTCGCAGCCAACGCTCAACTCACCGATTATTGGCGGAAGATTCGGCCCTGACCCAGTCTTTGCCGTAGATTCGGGCCGCTACAACACCCATTACTATGCCGGCAATATGAGATTCCCAGGAGACAAAAGGTGCGGTCGGCAGTAGACCAAAAAACATGCCGCCATAGTAAAAAATGGTAACCGAGGCGACAGCGAGGTCAACGAGGCTGCGTTCGGAGATAGCAACAGCCAGCAGGAATCCAAAATAGCCAAACACCAGACCGCTGGTACCGATATGAAACGCAGGTCGACCACCGAGCCAGACACAAAGACCCGCCAGCAACCAGACAGAGAATGTGATCTTGAAGAACAGCAGCGGGCCACGCAACGCAACAAAAAAACCGAGAAAGAACAGCGGGGTTGTGTTCATGATGAGATGGGTGAAGTCGCCATGGAGGAGCACCCAGAACAAGATGCCAGGCAACGCATCAACGTGTCGTGGATAGATGCCAAACTGGTTCAGGGCATACCCCTGGATGTGATTTAACAGCGCGACACACCAGAGGATGCCGACCAGGTAGGAGATCAGCTGTAGAGCATCAAGCCAGTTGTTAAGCGGAGACTTCAATGGGCTGTTGCAGCAATACACTCCTCAACCAGTCCAGGCTCATACGGCGCATTCTGGCTGACCATGATGAAAATGGCGTGGCCACTGACGATAGCATCGGGTGGCGGGTTAGTTGTCATGACATCAGTCCCGGACAGGTAACCAAGGGGTGTACCCAACCCTCTTTCCAGGAGCAGGCCTGCGAGTTTACCCCACTGACGTTCGCTGAAAGACACGTCATAACGGCGCGGGTGATTACCGGCATAGACAAACAGGTCTTCCAGTATGGATTCCGTACCCGGCGCGGCCATCGAGCGGACAAGAAGCTCGGGATAGGCACGGATCGGCCTGATTACGGCATCCGCACCCATGCGCTTGAATCTCTCCCGGTTAGATTCCAGGACACACTCGGCAATAACATGGCCGGGAATGTTGTACTCATTCATCTGGTCCAGCATATCGAGGTTAACACTGTCCGAGCGCGGATCATTGGTATCCACGGCGAGCAGAACAACAAACTTTGCTTCTTCTATGTTTGCTTCCGACAGGTTCGCCCTGCCTTCCGGCTTGCCAGAGCGAAGCACAACTTCCATGCCTGCAATGTCAGATGGCAGGCCATCCGGGAAGTGCGGTGAGAATACCTGGATAGGTAACTCGGCCAACAAGGGCGTGTCGCGAATTTGCTCCACCAGGAGTCGCAGGTAGCGATCCCCGTGGGAATCCGGTGTATTCAGAATCAGGATGTGATTTTTCATTTTCCAGCTCCAGATACCGCGTTTCATTCGATCACGTCGATCGAAGCGATAGTCAATCCACTCACCCGCAATCTGGGCAAGCATGAAGATACCAACAATGTAGATAAGAAAGATGGTGGCCAGTCGTCCTTCGGTGGTTGACGCCACCAGGTCGCCGTAACCCACCGTGGTCACCGTGGTAAAGGTCAGCCAGATGGCGTCCGGCAGCGGTAGCTGCTCGAACCACATCATGGCGGCAATGTTCAGCGACAGCAGCGCGAACAACGCGAGAAAAAGGTCAAAAATGTGCCGACGTCGTTCGTCGTTGGACTGCAGGTAGAGACGTCGCCGATGCCGGCGCCTGAGAACCTCTGACTTGATTTTCAGCATGGCAGTGTTCGCCGGAGATTAATTTTCACCTCCACTGGATTTCAGGTTCAGGGCAGCCGAGTTGAGGCAGTAACGAAGCCCCGTCGGCTCAGGACCATCGCTGAACACATGACCCAGGTGTGCATCACAGTCACTACAAACCACCTCCGTGCGTTTCATGAACAGACTGCGATCATCCCTCTCAAGAACGGCATCAGCTTCCAGCGGCTGGTAAAAGCTGGGCCAGCCTGTGCCGGAATCGTACTTCGTCTCAGAGGAAAACAGCGCTTTGCCACAGCAGATACATTCGTAAACACCCTGGGCTTTGGTGTCCCAGTATTCGCCGGTAAATGCACGCTCCGTGCCTTTCTTGCGTGTAACCTTAAACTGCTCGGGTGTCAGTTGTTCTTTCCACTCGCTGGTGGTTTTCTCAATCTTCGGTTTTCTGGTCGACATAAGTGCCACGACGGGTTTCACTGCGTAGAGCCCGCATTTTTCCACACTCCCGAACGGCCTGCCAACCATGACAGGCGGCCTGCGTTTTGGCGCAGGGGCCGGTATAATGGGGCGCGGAGGCCTCCCAGCACTATGGCAGACATCAACATAGAGAATTTCTACAGGCATATCGCGAAGATATTGAGCATCCTGTACGCCTCGTTCCCGACGAAGACACCGCTCTACGTGGATGATGTCGCGGGTGTGGACGACCCGGACGAGTACGGCCTGCACAGTCCACATTACACAGCAGGTTTCTACGCCATGATGTGGCTTGCAGATGAAGAATATATTCGTTTTACAGATACGATCCGCCAGGACGGTGTTGACCAGGCAGTGCTGACACACAAGGCCTTCCTGAAGCTGACCGAGGTGTCAGAGCCTATCTACCTCGCCAAGGTCTACCAAAAAGATGAGACGAACGTCGTGAGCATTGTTCAGCCGGAGGAAGTGGAACCTTCCCCTTCAGTGCTCGAAGACCAGAAGCTGGTGATTAACCAGTTGCGCCGGGCGCTCAGAAGCGGTGATTCCATCGCCATCAACAAAGTAGTCGTACACATCCTTCACGACTGAACCACAGCTTCAGGCAATGCGGTACAGCACGTGGTCCTCATAACCCGTTAACACTGCTTTCATGCCCGAAAGCGAATCATCAAGTTCAGCGTCGCCGGTATCAACCAGTAACGGACGCTGCTCCAGTGCCGCCAGTTTTGACTTGGTGGCCACAATAATGATGTTTTCCGGACCTACCTGTTGAATGACCGCAGCACTGAGTTGCTGGTTGCCCCGCCCGAAGATATGCCCCTGCCCGCTGATGGCTGTGACCACAATCTTTGCGCGCGGATACTCTGCCAGGAGAGATAGAAGCTCCTGTTCTGATGCATCCGCTTTGACAAGAGCCCCCCGGTAAACCACATCGATCCCCAGCAGCGTCGCTGGCAGGTTCATGGCATCCAGTATGGTCGCCACCGTCGAACCGGAACCCATGATGTAAAGGGTATCGTCTGTCATATTCTCGATGACATCAGCCGCGATCTCCTGCACTGCCAGCTCGTCACTTTCACGACCACCTACCTTGGTCTGCTGCACATAGCGGAGGTCATCCGGAACCGGGAGTTCGCCATAGAAACGGGTTTTTACAACCCCTTCCCTGAAAGACGCTTCGTCAATGTCGCGGACTTCGGCATCCACAACCGAGAGTGCCTCTCCATCGATAAGCCTGTTCAGCAAGTCTGTAGCTGCGGACGGCGACGTGGCAAAAACACCCGAGTGCATCTTCACTCCACAGGGGATACCCAGCACCGCAGGCACCGTGTGATGAGCGTCCGCAACATCCCTGGCCGTACCATCGCCACCGGCAAAGAGCAGCAGATCGATACCCACCGAGCACAGCTTATCTACAACCCGCCTGGTGTCTTCCGGTGTGGTTGCCTCAACGGAAGGTTCTGCAGACTCGTGGAAATGTAAATCAAGCGCCTTCAGGTAGTCACCGCCCATCACGCCAGCGACGGAAAACCATTCGATTGCCTGCACCGGCAAGGCCTTCAGGCAGAGCGTTACCCGGTCCGCTACCTGGCTCCTGCCGCCCAGCGCCAAGGCTTCCTCAAACATGCCATCACTGCCTTTGAGCCCTACCGGACCACCAATACCTGCCATCGGGTTCACAACCAGGCCTACTTTCAGGGCTCGATCAGCCATCGCTTGCCTCCAGCATGCGGCTCCTGACTCGCTGGCCGAAGTTCATCTCTTCACAAAAGACTGCCACCTCATCTGCAGAGGCGGGGGTGCGTTCAAGATGCGTGAGGTCTACATTGAGATCGATATCCGTCTTAATCCGCGTAATCTGCTGAAATACACGAATCCTCTCCTCATGTTCCTCAAGGGTCAGCCGCGCCTTTTTGGCGCCTCGCATGGCCAGCGTTTCCATCTCATCGAGCCGCTCGTAAAGACTGTCGATGTCCCCAAAATGATTCAGAATGGTCGCCGCCGATTTTGCACCGATACCAGGCGCGCCGGGAATGTTGTCGACAGAATCACCCGCCAGAGCAAGAAAATCCGCGATCTGGTGAGCTTCCACCCCAAACTTTTCCCGCACCGCGTCCGGTCCCTGGTAATCATCAGCAGCAAAATCCCAGAGCAGGTCATCGGCACGCAACAGTTGGCCAAGGTCCTTGTCGCGCGTCAGGATGACCACGGGCCGGTCATCCGCCAGCTTTGCCTGCAAGGTTCCGATAATGTCATCGGCCTCGTAATCATGGAGAGACAGGTTGTGGAAGCCGAGCAGGCGAGTTGCCTCCTGGCATTTCTTCAACTGAAACTCCAGGTTGGCGTCAGGCAGGTCCCGGTTAGCCTTGTATTCCGGATAAATCTTATTGCGATAACAGGTGTTCAGGCTTTCATCGAAGGCGAAGGAGGTAAAGGCGGGCTTCTTCTCCAGGAAATCCAGCATGAAACTGGTATAACCATAAACAGCATTAACCGATTCGCCCTCAGTGGTCATGAACGTATCCGGCATCGAGAAGTAGGCCCGGAAGATATAGATCGAGGCATCGACCAGGTAGATCGGTTCAACCTCATTCATTGCGTAATCGCTTAACCACAGAACTGAAGGTCATCACCACCTGCCCGTCGCTGATCAGATTACCCGACACAAACACCATGGAGCCGGTTTTTCGTGTGACTTCCGGGCGACAGGTCACCAGCTCTCCCTCGCCTGCGGCAGCAGTGAAGTCAGCATGGAAGCTCCCTTGCTCCTGACGCCAGAAGAAGGGACCAATACAGTCTTCCGCTGGACTAAAACCGGGATCGGTAACGTAACCGTCGGGGAATTTCACTAGCCTGGTAGCTCCTGGTAAGACTCACACTTCAGGGCACCATAACATCCCGAAGTTTCAAGGAGCCCTTCAATAAATACTGCAGCACGGTCAGGCATGCGTTGCAGCAATAGCGGCACCTCTTTTTGCACTTGACGACGAAATCCCGTCATATCCAGCGCCTTTACATCAAAGTTGTCGCAGCTTACCCGAAAAGGAACACCGGCCGCATTGCTCAGGATCCACTCCAGCGCCTGGGGACGGACTTCCACGGCCTCAAAATCACGCTGTTCCGAGACGCCGCGATTCCCCTTGTACCAGTAACCGTAATCTTCAAGGCGCCTGCGTCTGGCCCCCGCAATACACCAGTGCGCAATTTCATGCAGTGCACTGGACACATAGTCATCCCGAAAGTGAATGACATTCGGTTCACCGGCATCGTATCCGGGTACGTATATCGGTTCCGGTGCACCACCCTGCAGGAAGGTGTTATGGGTGCTTCCGACGGAGCGATCAAAGATTGCAGTGAGAGATTCCAGGTTCACGGTTCAATATCAGAATCCGGCAGGCAGATGGTATTCCTGAGTTCAGCCAGGTAGCTTTCACTGAGAAAAATCTCGCCAGCCAACAGGTGTTCCAGGTACCAGCGCGCTGGCGACAGCCCTTCCTGGATATGGTCTTCATTGGCGATGTAGACCCACGCATCAACAACCCCTGTACTCACCTCGATTGGCAATGGCCTGCGATCATAGCGGATGGGATAACCCTCAAAAGGATCCATCATTTCGATCTGCTCAGGGTGACTCAAGCGATACACCACACCCTCGGTCAGGGCGCCGGTTTCTGCCACAACATTCGCTGAGGCCGCACCCGGATACTTGACCGATCGCTTGTTGAACCTCATTCGGTAATGGGAAAGCTGTCCCGCCTCCGCAGAGTGAAACGCCATGTTGCGTTTCTGCACGCGAAGCGGGTTCATGTTGCTGCCGTACGCAAAGTAGTAGTGAACCGAGTCCGGCATGGCTCAGCCCTTGCGAATCCAGTAGACGTAAATCTCGTCCCCCGTTTTCTCCTGCGAGTTCTCGGGAATTTCCTGGTGCACCAGCTCATGGTTCAGGAACTTGCAGAAGTTGGGAAAATCCCAGGAAGTGGAGGGATCGGTGGCGGTAACCTTAATGACCTGCCCCGACTGCATATCCATCATCTTGTTGCGCACAACCATCAGCGGCTCAGGGCACCTGAGACCGGTAGCGTCAACATCAATGTCTGATTCTGGCGTCATAAGCGGATTATACGCGGAACGCCGGAAATCAGCAGCCCAGGCCTGGCGCCAGATCCGGGCGGGATGAAGTTTCGAGGTGGCGGCAGGTTTCACCGCGGATATCAAAAGTGCGCGCCCAAACATAATGGTTGGCAGCTTTGTCCGGTTCGCCGAGATGCTCCTGGTAGGCATCAGCAGCAAGGCGGAGGAACTCGCCGGCACCAGTTTCAACCGGGCTCTCGAGCACCTGGGCCTCACCTGCCTCGATCAGCGACCGGAGTTGCTCCAGGTTGATCTCATTGTCTCCACGAAGCAGGTGATGCAAGGTCCATATCTTGCCCTGCAGCGTTGAAACCACGAGGAGCAGCCGTTTCCTGGCAGGCTCGTCGAACCCGGAACGGATAATAGACTCGCCAATAACAGCGCGCGCATAGTCGTAAACAATCTTGTGCAGATAAAGACGAATAAAGGGCTCTCGAATGAGATCCGCCTCAAGCACGGGAATCAAACGGGACATGAATAAATCAAGCTCCGGCAGGAAGGCAAAACCATTTTTGTCAGCCAGCTCGTAGTACAACCCGTAGTCCACCGAAGGACGACCAAGTCCGGATATGGAGTAAACAGGTCGCTCCGCATGATCCAGGAAACGGGCAATCGCCTCTTGCTGGACTGCAGAGGGCAGATCCGGCTCAACCAGGCGATTGGCAAACAGGATGTTGTGCTCGTGGCGCACCTCGATATCGGGACGAACACCCTGGACATGGTGCAGGTATCCCACCGGGCCAGTCTGCACATCGCCAGCCACGAACAACACGGCATCCTCTTTCAGGGAAGCCAGCATGAGGCGATTGTATTCTTCCACCCAGGCTGCGTCCCGGGCACCAAGTCGACTGAGGTTCTGCATGCCAATTGCGGCAATAACCGCAATCACTGCCACTGACTGGATGGATGCGTAATTCGACAAAAGCAGCCTGAGACCCAGCGACATCCACATCGCACAAGAGAAGAGACCCACCAGCGTCCAGGTCACATAAAGTGCCCGCAGGCTCTCATCAAACACGTAGTTACTCAGGAGTGGCAGCAGGCTGACATTCGCAAGCCACAACACCATCAGCGAAACAGCAAATCGGGGTGGAAGTTGCCGGAAACTGGCATAGACACCCAGAGGCACCAGCAACCATGCCAGCGCACCCAACTGCCCGATCGACGCCACGGGCAACCACAGCAGGTATTCCTGGCTGCCCCGGACGCTTTTGATCACGCTGTCTCCATAGGTCTGGCGAGACACAAGACGCCACAGGTCAGCAAAGTCGCTGACATTCCCGATCATCGAGGTACCGCCGACCGGTTTCAGAAGGATGAGCAGGTACGGTGAAAGCCCCAGGAGAAGGCAGGCTACCATGGTCAGAACCAGACTCGGCCGGGCAAATACCGCGCGAACTTTCGGCAAGTCCGCTGCCAGCAGCGGTAAAAAGGCCAGCGCAGACAGCATGATAATGGGCCAGTGATTGGACAGTGCAAAAGCAAATGCCAGGAATGCCCCGATCAACCAGCCATCACGTCCCGAAGCCAGGTAGCGAAGCGTGCCCAGGAAGGCGAGTGCGAACAGGAAGGTGTTAAGTGTGTACACCTCTATCACGATGGACTGGGACCAGAAAGACAAAGCCAGTCCAAGCGAAAAGGTTGCGAGCGCAGCCCACAGTGGTTCCAGTGTCAGCGTTCGTGCAACGTAGAAAAACACCACCAGCGTCGCAAAACCAAAAAGTGTACTGAACAGATTTCCCGGGAGGGTCCCCGGGAGGGGCAAAGACATGAAAGGATGACAAAGCAGCGTCGCCAGAGGATAACCCGGGGGATGGGCGATACCATTATCCTGGCAGACCAGGTGAAAAAGACCAGCATCAACCAGGCTGATACTGGCGGACCAGGAGAAAACGTAAACAACCAGGCAGGCGAAGGCTACCCCGCCTGCCCAGGTCAGTTCACGCATTAACGGGGCAGGCGCCCCTCAATGTAATCGTCTATCAGCTCATGGTAGCGACGAATTCGGGTTTCCTGCTTGGACAGGTACACACCCTTGAATCCTCGCGAACGGAAGCCACGTTGCTGCGTCACAAACACCGCAACGTCTTCCTCAATCGCAGGACCGATGGAATCTTCCGGGTAAGACAACAGCGTCACCGGCACTTCTTCAACCGCCGACGGATCCGTATTCTTGTTCGCGCGGTTAAACGCTCCAGTAGGCTCCTGCAGCGACGCGGGGCTCGAATACCACCAGTTGTCGAACAGGCACTGCTCCGGGTCACTTGGATGGGGCCTGGCGCGAAGGAAGTGAAACCCATCGGACCAGACAGATACCGCGAAATTCGGGAACAGCGTGTAATGGAAGGCATCCGTAAACTGCTCATCCGGGATGCGATCATAGTGCGTGTAACCACGCTCCGGACCCAGCTTGCGCTTGGCCTGCTGGATCGCTTCCCGCGTATCCTCAGGACGACCCTTAAAGTCCTCTGGGTCAAGATCCCAGTATCGTAGCTGGGTCGCGAGAGGCTCCAGGATATTGCCGTCTTCATCGGTCTGCCCGACACCAAACCCGCCTTTCATGACCATACGGTTATGACCTTCATCGGACAGGTCGAATCTCGTCTCTTTGAAATAGGTGTCGATAGCGCCGCGAATTTTCTTTCGATCGGTATCCGGCGTTGCCTTCATATGGACAGTCGGCACGTGATAGGACTCATTAAAATTGTCGAGTACAACTTTCCAGTTGCACGGCAGCCACATGGTGTTCGCCATGGTGCGTTTCCACGAGTGGATGTCGCGCTTCTCCCAGTCTTCCCAGATCGGTCCGAGGTAATCTTTAAGGGGTTTGCAGTAAGGATCCATGTTCACCCAGATGAAGCCGGCAAAGGTTTCGCAGCGAAGTTCCTGCAGACGAACATTCTTGCAAGGGTCGCCTTCAGGGAAGTCTTCCTTGTCCGGGGCAAAATTCAGGGTACCGTCCGGCATGAACGCCCAGCTGTGATACTTGCAGACAAAACGTCGAAGCACATGACCTTTGGGCTCATCCACGAGCGGATTGGCACGATGCTGGCAAACGTTATAGAAGGCTTTGACTGAGCCATCTTTCTGGCGAACCATGAGAATCTCTTCCACGCCCACCGGCTCCATCTGCCAGTCACCAGGTTCAGGCAGCTCGGCCTCACGCCCGAGGAGCAACCAGACTTTGGTCCACATCCCCTCCCATTCTTGTTCGAAGAATTCCTTTGATGTGTAACGGCTGCCCGGGATTGTATGACCACGGGTCTCCTGCTCCGGCCAGGCTTCAATTTTTGTAGCTTCTGACACCCTCGTTCTCCACTCTTATCCAAGTCTGTACAAAAGTACCACATAGCGTAGATTTTGGAACCCACTACAAAAAGGGAAATTGAATGAAATTCAGCTTCTGGCCAGCGCCAACACACACTTTCGACGAAAACCGGCAACTTGCCGAACATGTGGAAAAAAAGGGCTGGGACGGTCTCTGGCTGGCTGATCACTTCATGCCCAACGCTGAGGATACAAGCGCCGCCTGGCCCGAGGCCTGGACCACGCTGGCCGGGATCGCAGCCAGCATCCCCCGCCTGAGACTGGGCACCCTGGTGACCGGCAACACCTACCGCCATCCGGCGGTACTGGCGAAGATGGCCGCAACGGTCGATCACATCAGCGGTGGCCGGCTCGTGCTGGGCATGGGCTCTGGCTGGCAGGAAAATGAACACGAAAAATACGGTATTGAATTCGGTACCATCGGCGAGCGCCTGGAGAAACTCGAAGAAGCCTGCCAGATCATCAAGGGGTTGTTCTCCAGCGAATCGACCACCTTCAACGGCAGGTACTACACCATGACAGATGCACCCCAGGAACCAAAACCGGTGCAGTCACCCCTACCGCTACTGATTGGCGGTGGTGGCGAAAAAGTCACACTACGCATCACCGCCCGGTATGCCGACGAGTGGAACGTCTGGGGGAACGTCGCTGAACTCACGCACAAGATGAACATCCTGGACCAGCACTGCGCCAACCTGGACCGAAACCCTTCAGACATCCAGCGCTCCGCGGTGGCACTTGTGTTTATCACCGAAGATGTCGCCTTCGCCGAGAAGATGAATGACTCCACTGACCGGCCGCCCAAGATCGCTGGTACCGTCAGCGAACTGCAGGACGTTATTGGAGCGTACAAGGATGCCGGTGTGAACGAGTTTATTTTCCCGGATTTCACGCTTGGCCCAGGGGTAACCCAGCAGAAGCTGGATACCCTGGATCAGTTTATGGAAGAGATTGCACCCGCCGGCAGGTAGATTTGCTAGCGACGACCGAACAGCTCACCAAAAAAGCTGTCTTCATTCCAACTCGGCCGCTCGGGATCGTTGCAGATCTCACGGCCGATATTGATATTGATTTCCGTAAATACTTTTGCGGCTTCGTAGTCGATGGGTAACGCCACATCGTCTGACGGCTTGTGGTAGTACTCTTTCAAGTGCTGCTGCCAGATATCCCCACCATTCCGTTCAGGATCTTTCGAGCCAAAACCCGGCGCCAGGAAAATGGACGGGATACCCTGCTGCACGAAACGGTAGTGATCACTCCTGGTAAAGAGTCCCTGCTCCGGGACTGGATCAGGTGAAAGTTTTATGCCTGCTTCATTGGCCGCTTTCTCCAAAGAATCCCACATGGAACTGTGCTGGGCGCCAAAAGCGACCACATCGGAAAATGGATACAGGAGTATCGGCATGTCGAGGTTGATATTGGCCACAATATTATCGATTGGCACCGTTGGATTCGCCGCGAAATAGCCGGCACCCAAAAGTCCCTTTTCCTCCGCTGTTACAGCAAGAAACATGACGGATCGTTTGAGCCGACTCTGCTCGGCCGAGAGCACACGGGCAGCCTCGATCAGCGTGGCGATTCCGACTGCATTGTCGAGTGCCCCGTTATAAATTTCATCGTCACCTTCAACCGGTGTTTCTATCACACCAATGTGATCAAGGTGGCCCATGAAAGTTACAAATTCATGTTTCAGTTGCGGGTCACTACCCTCGATGATGCCAATAACGTTGGGAGAGGTTGTCACCTCATGCGTCGACTCACGGGACAGGTAAGCACTGGTAGTCAGCGGGAACCTGGGTAGCGGCTCGCCGTTGTTATCCAGATCGAACAGCGCTTCCAGGGAAACCGGGGCATCTTCAAAAATCACACCCGCATCTTCCATCTTGATCAAAGAGCCACCCATCATCTGCTCAAAGTAGAAATCAGGATCTCCCCCGGGGCCAATCCAGTCCATACGAGGTAAATCGGCGTAAGGCAGGTACTGCAACCAGGGTGTGATGATCCTTTCCCTGGGTGTCTCGATGGTAATCATTCCAATCGCACCCGCCTCAACCGCATTACGGATCTTCTGCCTCGGGCTACCCAGGTGGGCGCCTTCTTCCGTTGGCCAGGCTTCCGGCCGGCCATCCAGGATCACAACGATCTTTCCCTGTACGTCGATGCCTGCGTAGTCGTCGTAGCTGAATCTTTCTGACCGGACACCGTAACCAGCGAACACCAGCTGACCTTCAACAGATACGCTTTCTCTTTTCGCATCCGGACGCATCAGGAACTGATCACGGTACTTCAGTTCAACATCGCCCTGCCCAGTTTTGATGATGGTTTTGTGGGAGCCCTTGACCGGGGTGTAGGCAAGCAATGGCACCTGCTGGAAGAAAGTGCCGTTCTCCCCACCTGGTTTCATACCAAGTTTAATGAACTCGGCACGCACGTAATCGGCCGCCACCTGGTAGCCAATGGTCCCGGCATTCGTGCCTTGCAGCGAATCAGACGAGAGGAATTCCGTGTGTGCACGAATGGCTTTTTCACTGACAACGGTCTCGGCCTGAGCAGGCAGGAACAGAACTGCAACCCAAAACAAATAAACGAATCGCATTAAAGCTGCTCCCGCCAGCTGATAATCTCAGCGGCATTCTCAAAGACATCTTCGATACGCCGGATGACACGTTCGCGTAGTCACCAAAAGACTGCAGGTTACTCATCATGCTCTCCTTTATTAGTGTGGCAGGCATTTCATAACCGACGACCGGCTGGTCGCTCTCGCAGAGGGTACCAGCACGATCGTCGCATCCGGAAGCTAAACCTCTTCAGGTCGAGGAAATCCCGAATCGACCCATGCCGTGCAGGTAGTCAATAAAGGACTCCGACACCCCTTCTGCACGAAGATGGTCTCGCGTAACCGGCAATTCAATGGGCTGGAAATCCGGGTCTGCTTTCAGCAGGTCCGGGTAGTTGTGATGCAGTATCGCAACCCGGCCAAGCATCAGTGCATCTACACCAGTCGCCATCACGCGATCGGCATCCTGTGGTGTGCGGATGTTACCGGCAACCACCAGGCGAACGCCGTTTCGCGGCAGCTCGGTAAACCATTCAATCAGTGGCTTACCCTTGAATGCCTCTTCTTCCGGTTCCTTGAAGCAATCCCAAAGCGACATATCCAGGTAATCAATCTGGCCCTCGGCCATCAGGTCACGAGCGAGTTCAACCATATCCTGCATGTAGACACCCATACGCTCCGGTGA